>CAYNLL010000649.1:0-1878 GCA_964398015.1 uncultured Opitutaceae bacterium
TCCAACTGACGAGACCAACGGCGTGGCCGCCGGACCGCCTGAAGGCGCTGACGGCTTCCCAACCAGCTTTGGCATTGCGTCGGAGCAAATCGGGCCTCCTTTCGGCGCCGATACCCTGTTCCTTTTGGCCACGAACGAAAAGATCGAGAACCTTTCTCTGCTCACCTACGACGGCGTCATCGAGAGCCGAAGCAGGGGTTCGGGCCTTGACCAGTTGATGGTCGATCTCAACGACGCCGGTAGCCGCGGATCAACGCCAGTCGTTTCACAATGGCAGGTCCAGCAATTCGTTGTCCCTAGCCGCCCCTAGCCAGGGCGTGGTAGAACTAAGTCCTCTTCCCCATAGCCCGGATCGCGGACTCTCTAACGACTCGCTTCAGCGGCCTGAAGCCGGAAACGGCCGCAGTTTCCCCGAAAGGAGACAAGATGGACCGTAGAAACTTTTTTTCAAACATGATGGCAGTCGCCGCCTTCTCTGGAATTCTAGGAGAGGTTGTTTCGCCCAAAGAGATTATGGCCGCGGTCGAAGAGGCAGCCGATGTCCCGCAGGGACAACACCAGCAGTTCTGGAATGGATTCTTTGACGATGTGGATCCGACCAAGCCCCACGCAACCATGACCCGCGGACCGGGAGGCGAGCCGACGCCCCAGCCGGTGCCGGAGCATGTGCAGGACGAGAAGCTGCCGCGCTTTTTCCATTACGACGACAGCACCGGGCTTCGCTTCGCCGACAAGATCGATCGCGACGAATTGCCCAAAATGGATGGCGCCGCCGTAGTAAGCATGAGTATCGGAGGATTCCACTCCAGCGAAGGCGACGCGAAAAAAATCGGCGACTCCTCTTCAGCCCAGTTGCAGCTTCACGCCACGCAGACCACTCCCATGGCCCAATACATCGCGCCTCTGGCCTGGGCCTCGCTCGCGTCGATCTTCTATTCCAAGTCCAGCAAGCTTCCCAGTGTCGACCAGCTCAACTTCGTCGACTCAGGCGGCTCGACGGGCGATACCGGCGGCAACCGCATTCTCCTTCCCAAGGCCGAAGGCAAGCTCGCCCTCAACCTCACCCTGCCCGACCGTCATGCGTTGCTGCACAAGATCATCTCCTACGGACTGCAGGGCGCAAGCGTTGCCGCGCCACTGGTTTCATTGCCGGCAATCAGCGTCCCCGCCATCAAGGCGTTCACCAGCTTCTACAACATCCTGGTCCAGAACGCCGGGTTCATCATCAACAGCCCGCTCAAGGATGTGGTGGCCAGCTACGATGCGGTCGATTCGGGCAACATGCACGCCGACGCGCTTAAGCTGATGACCGGCTCGTACATCATTGTGCCCGCCTCATCGACCCAGACCCTCTCAGCCAAGATGGCCGACCTGAAGCTGATCAACGGTTACCTCGTGCCGAAGACCATCGCCGCCAACGAAGATCCCGAGGTGGTGGCCAAGAACGCTCTGCCCGACGTGACGTACGCAACCTTGAAGGTGAGCGTACAACCCGCGACGGACGTCACAGTCCCCGATCCCGGAAAGGCAAAGCCTTCGACCTCCGGCGGCGGCGGCGGAGGAGGCGGTTCTTCCAGCACGGCCTCTAAATCTTCCTCCAAGTCAGGGTCCGGATCAAGCTCAGGCTCCAAATCTGGATCGAGTTCCGGATCGGGCTCGGACTCGGGTTCCAAATCTGGCTCGAGCTCTGGATCAAGCTCGGGCTCATCCACAAAATCGAGCACAGGAACAAGCGCGGGAACTGGAAGCTCGTCCAAGACGACGACGGAACCATCCACTCCCGAGCCGGCCGGCGATGCTGGTTCGTCTACCACCCCGCCAGCCTCAAGCCCGACGCCGAAATAAGACGGCGATTCAGGGATGCGCGCGAGAAGTGAG
>CAYNLL010000650.1:0-1872 GCA_964398015.1 uncultured Opitutaceae bacterium
CGGCGAGGTGTCCCGCCGCCTTGGCTGGCCCGTGCTCGCCGACGGGCTCTCGCCCGCCCGCAACCACGCCTCGTCGGTTCCCCACTTGGTGACCCGCTACGACGCCATCCTGCGGACCCCGTCCGCCGCCGAGGCGCTCCGGCCCGAGGTCGTGCTCTGCCTCGGCGAATGGCCGACGAGCAAGGTGCTGCGCGGCTGGGTGGAGGCGAGCGGATCTCCCGTCTTCCTCGCCACCGAGCGCCCGGACAACAGGGACGCCCTCCACGGCCCCACGCGCAGGATCGTCGTCCCGCTCCAGGAGCTGGCGCACGGCCTGCCTTCCGCGGACGCCCCCAACGGCTACGAGCGCCTCTGGCACGGCTATGAGGTGCGCGCGGTGGCCGCCCTCGACGGGCGGCTCGCGGGCGCCCAGGAGCTCATCGAGCCCAAGGCGGCCTGGCTCCTCGGGCGCCTCCTTCCCCCGGGCTCGAGCCTGTCCGTCGCCAACAGCATGCCGGTGCGCGACGTGGAGTTCGTCTGGCCCGCGAACGACCGCGGGGTGCGCCTGTTCTTCAGCCGGGGCGCGAACGGGATCGACGGGACGCTGTCGACGGCGCTCGGCGCCGCGCACGAGGGCGCCCCCTCTGTGCTCCTGACCGGCGACCTCGCCTTCCTGCACGACTCGAACGGGCTCCTGATCGCCCCGCGGTTCAGCGGGAGCTTGACCGTCGTCCTCATCAACAACCGCGGCGGCGGGATCTTCGAGCACCTGCCGGTCGCAGCGTTCGACCCGATCTTCGAGGAGTTCTTCGCCACCCCCCAGCGGGCCGATTTCGCGTCGCTGTGCGCCGCGCACGGCGTCGCGCACGTGCGCGTGTCCCACTGGACCCAGTTCGAGGACCTGATCTCGGCCCTCCCCCCGCGGGGAATCCGGGTGCTCGAGCTGGTGACCGACCGCAAGCGGGACGCCGCCTGGCGAAAAGAGGCGTTTGCCTCTGCCCTTCGCCCCGGCTAGAACCGCGCCCTCACCATGAGCCCGAAATGGAAAAAGGCCGGACGCTTCTCCGACATCCTGTACGACAAGGCGGGGGGGATCGCGCGGATCACGCTCAACAGGCCGCGGAAGAGGAACGCGTTCAGGCCGGAGACCATCGCCCAGATGATCGAGGCCTTCGCCGACGCCCGCGACGACCCGAAGGTGGGCGTCATCCTGCTGACGGGCGCCGGACCCCACACGGACGGGAAGTACGCCTTCTGCGCCGGGGGGGACCAGAGCGTGCGCGGCAGGGCCGGCTATGTGGACGGCAAGGGCGTGCCGAGGCTCAACGTCCTCGACCTCCAGAAGATCATCCGGTCGGTCCCCAAGGTCGTGATCGCGCTCGTCGCGGGCTACGCGATCGGCGGCGGCCACGTGCTGCACGTGGTGTGCGACCTGACGATCGCCGCCGACAACGCCGTGTTCGGCCAGGTCGGGCCGGCGATGGGCAGCTTTGACGGCGGTTTCGGGGCGAGCTACCTCGCGCGCCTGGTCGGCCAGAAAAAGGCGCGCGAGATCTGGTTTCTGTGCCGGCGGTACTCGGCGGCGCAGGCGCTCGACATGGGCCTCGTCAACGCGGTGGTCCCGGTGGCCTCCCTCGAGAACGAGGGCGTCGCGTGGGCGAGGGAGATCCTGCAGAAGAGCCCGCTGGCGATCCGCCTGCTCAAGAGCGCGTTCAACGCCGAGCTCGACGGCCAGGCGGGCATCCAGGAGCTCTCGGGAAACGCGACGCTCCTCTACTACATGGGCGAGGAGGCGAGGGAATTCCACTCGGCCCAGCGGGAGAAGCGAAGGCCCGACGCGCGCAGGTTCCCGTGGCTCCCCTGAGGAAAGGGCGGGGGAGGGCGCGAAGCCTC
>CAYNLL010000651.1:0-1869 GCA_964398015.1 uncultured Opitutaceae bacterium
GCGGCATCAAGAATCCGCTGCCTTGGCTCGCCGAGATGATGGACATCGCGAAGGAACAGAATTTCTTCGAGGGCCGAGTGACCGAGTATCAGAAAGCTTCCTCACTGACTGTCGCCTCAGACGACGAGCTCTGAACAACGAGCCGTCCGAGCTGAGCCCTACCGCGCCGACCGTCCCCCCTATCGCTTCAGAGGCCCTTTGATTTGCCGCCGCTGGCCGGGCAGGTCCTTCATCGCCACGACAGACCTGTCCTTAATGCAACTCTTTTATATATTGGAATTTAGACAATGAACAACATCCCCCTTGCCCAGGACCTCGCTCTCAAGCGCACGGTCCATGCCCCCCTCGAGCAAAAACCCATTTACGCTTGGCGCGACGTCCTCGCAGCCGGCGAGATCATGCTGCCGCCGATCGTCCTCCTTTGCCCGCACGGCGAGGAGCGCTTCGATATGGCCGAAGTCGCGGACACGCTCGGCAAGGCGTTCACCAATGTCTGCATTTCGCAGGGCGAGAAGGAGATCTTCACCGAGAAGAACCGCTCGTGGGTGGCACAGATCTGCCGGGAGCTTGCCGGAAACCTAGCCGAGCTCGCCCGCCAGCAGAACCCGCTTCGCCTGACGCTAGACGGCCTCTATGAGCTGATCGAGAAGACGCTGGTAGACAACAATGCCTACATGGTGGCGAAGAGCCTGCTGCTGAACCGCTCACGCAAGCTTTCCGTGAGCCGCGAGTCGGCCTCCCAGAGCACCGTTCGCGTGATACGGCGCAACAGCCAGGTGGTGCCGTGGAACGAGCAGAAGGTGGAGATCGCGGTGCGCAAGACGTTCCTCTCGCTTGCCAGGGATTCGGCGCCCGCCGTGGCGATCGCCAAGCTGGTCTCCTCCCGCGTCCACGCCTCCAACCAGGCCTTTGTCCGCATCGAGGAGGTTCAGGACATCGTCCAGGAGGAGCTGATGAAGGCGGGCTTCTTCAAGGTTGCGGAGGCCTACATCCTGTTCCGGGCGGAAAGGGCATCGGCGCGGAACATCGGAAAGTCGGAGGTCGCCGAGCCGGCACTGGAGCAGCCCACGGCGGGGCAGGGGACGCTGGTGGTGGTCAAGCGCCCGAATGGGGAGACCGTGCTCTGGGATGGCGCCGACCTGCGCAAGCGGATCGAGTTCGCCCAGACGGGGCTCGAGCTCTGCCTTTCGACCGAGGAGATCGAGGCCGAGCTGAGGCGCGCGGTCTACGACCAGATCGCCCAAAAGGACCTGGATTCGACGATCGTCCTCAATTCCAAGACGCTGATCGAGAAGGATGCTGACTTCGCGAAGTTCGCAGGGCGCATCCAGCTCACCTACATCTACGAGGAAGTGCTGGGTTGGGACATCCTCCGGGACGGGATAGGCAAGCTGAAGGAATCCCACCAGAAGGCGTTCAGAAAATACATCGAGCACGGGATCGCGATCAAGCGCCTCAATCCCCGGCTGCTTGAATACGACCTGGCGCGTCTGGCCTCGGCGCTCGATCCCTCGTCGGACCTGGAACTGGACTTCCTCGGGGTCCAAACGCTCTACGACCGCTACCTCATCGTGGACAAGGTTTCGAGGACCTCCCGCCGGATTGAGACACCGCAGTACTTCTGGCTGCGCGTCGCCATGGGTCTGTTCCTGGACGAGAAGGGCGACCGCGAGGCCAAGGCCTCCGGCCTGTACGAGCTCTACAAGAATCGGCGGTTCTGCTCGTCAACCCCGACGCTGTTCAACAGTGGCACGCTTCACAGCCAGCTGAGCTCCTGCTACCTCTACTATGTCGACGATTCCATCGAGGGAATCTTCCAGCGGGGCATCGCCGAGAACACATACCTCTCGAAATGGGCGGGCGGCCTGG
>CAYNLL010000652.1:0-1857 GCA_964398015.1 uncultured Opitutaceae bacterium
AGGGAAATAGCGCTAGCCCAGCCGCGAGATGTCGAGTCCGCGCACCGTCGCGGCGACAACCTTGTCGCCGCGGCACGCCTGGAGCACGCGGTCCATGTACTGCTTCTCCTGGCCCGCCACAAAATCCGACAGCGCGGGCCAGTTCTTCACCTCCCGCAGGCGCAGGGGCAGCTGCTCCGAGGTGATGACCCGGGTCTCCGTCGTGGACGCCAGCTTTGAGATCAGCTGGAACATCTCCGTCAGGTTTCCCGGCCATCGGTACGCCATCAGGACCGCCATCGCGTCATCCGTGAACTCGATGAGGTTGGTGTCGATCAGCGGATTCGTCGCCCGCGTCGAGAAGTGCTTCACGAGCAACGGGATGTCCTCCTTGCGCTCCCGCAGCGGCGGCATCAGGAGCGGCAGCGAGGCCACCCTGTAGAAGAGCTCGTCGTTGAAACGGGTCTCGTCGACCATCTTCTCAAGGTCCTCCGGCGTCGAGCAGATGAGCCTGAAGCCGTGCGCGGTGTTCCGCAGGACGCTCACGAGCTCCTTCTGGACGGGCAGGGCCAGGCACTGCAGGTGCTGCAGGAAGAGCGTCCCGCCCTTGGCCTCGCGCACCCAGGGCCCCCCCTCCCCGTTCTTGCCGAGGAGCCCCTCGTGGAAGCTTTCCTCGGAGCTGAGCGAGCAGTCGATGCGCACGAACTGCGCCTGGCTTGCGCCGGTGGCGCCGTGCAGAAGCTCGGCCACCGAGTCCTTGCCGGTGCCGTTCTCCCCCACCAGAAGCACGGGGGTGCGCACGGCCGCCAGCTTCTTTATCTGCTGGATCAGCTTTTTGAGCTGCGCGCTCTTGCCGATCAGCCGTCCCTCGATGTCGTCGGCCTTGATGACGGCGCCCGCCGTCATCGCGGCCCGCTGGGCCTGGAGCTCCCGGAATTCAACGCCCCGCTTTAGCGTCGCGATCAGCTCGTCCACGCGGAACGGCTTCTGGAGGTAGTCGAACGCGCCAAACTTCAGGGCCTGGACGGCGCTCTCCGTGCTTGCGTACGCCGTCATGATGATCGTCACCGAATTGGGATCGTACTGCTTGAGCTGCTTGAGGAGCGTGATCCCGTCCATCGGCTTCATGTCGATGTCGGCGAGGACCATGTCGAACTTCTCGGCCTTGTAGCGGGTCAGCGCCTTCTCGCCGTCCGTCGCAAACGCCGTCGAGAAGCCGGTCGGTTGAATCACCGCCTCCAGCATCTCGTGGATCGAAATCAGGTCGTCGACAATGAGGACGGATGGCATGTCTGATTCGTGGAAGGGGTTAGACTCCGTCCGCGGCTCGGCCAAGTCAACAACGCGCGCTGCGGGTCCAAGGTCAGGCCCGGGCCCCGCACGTGCGCGCCCGGATCATCCCATGCCGCCGGCGACCGCGCCGAGCTGGAAGATCGGCAGGAACATGGCCATGACGATGCCGCCGACGATGATGCCCAGGAACACGATGAGCAGGGGCTCGATCAGCGAGGTGAGTGCGGCCACGGTCGCGTCGCACTCGACGTCGTAGAAGTCCGCGATCTTGTTCATCATCCCGTCGACGTTGCCCGTGGCCTCGCCGGCCTTTACCATGTGCTTCATCATCGGCGGGAAGAATTCATTCGAGGCCAGGATCTCCGAGACCTGCCCGCCCTGGCTCACGTGCTTGGCAATCTCCGCGCAGGCCTCCTCGACCTGCACCTTGCCGCTGGCGGCCGCGGTGATCTCGAGCGTCCTGAGGATCGGCACGCCCGAGCGGATCAGCGTCGCATACGTCCTGCAGAATCTGGAGAGGGCGATCTTGTGGATCAGGTTTCCGAAGATCGGAGCCTTCACCAGGGCCCGGTCCTTGAAGGCCCT
>CAYNLL010000653.1:0-1853 GCA_964398015.1 uncultured Opitutaceae bacterium
CCACCTCGAGGTGCTCGGTCAGCCCGAAGCCGCAGGCCTCGCGCGCCTTCTTGTGGAACATCTCGGCCATCGCCTCTGCCAGGCGGTCCCCAAGAGCCTGGCACATGATCGCGCTGTAGTCGTCGCTCGCCGCGCGGAAGGCGGCCGCGAACGCCTCGACGCCGTGCCCCGCCGTGACGGCGAACCCGCCGATGTAGTCGATGCGGCCCGAATCCCTGGGGGCGACGTAGTCGGAGAGGCAGAGGTTGTACTGGTCCGCGGGCTTCTCCTGCTGCTGGCGCAGCATGCGGAGGGTCGCAACGACGGCCCCCCGCCCCTCGTCGGCGTAGACCTCGATGTCGTCGCCCACGGCGTTGCACGGCCAGAAGCCGATCACGGCGTTCGCCGTGTAGCGGTTCTCCCTCACGACCCGCGCCAGGAGGTCCCGCGCGTCCTTGTAGAGCTTGGTCGCCTCGCCGCCGACGTTCGGGTCGGTCAGGATGTCCGGGAAGCGCCCGTGGAGCTCCCACGCGCTGAAGAAGGGTCCCCAGTCGATGAAGGGCACGATGTCGGCCAGCGCGACTCCCTCCGCGCTGCGCGTGCCCAGGAACGCCGGGCGCGGGATGTCCACGGAGGCCCAGTCAGACGTCTGGCGCCGCTCCCTTGCCGCCGCCAGGGAGAGGAGCGGCCGTCGGGCCCGGCGGGAGGCGAAGTCCTCCCTCTGCTTTGCCTGCCTGCCCTCGACGTCCGCCATGAACGCGGTTTTGGCCTCCGGCGAGAGCAGGGAGCTGACCACGCCCACGACCCGCGAGGCGTCGAGCACGTGCACGACGCCGTGCGGGTACTCGGGAGCGATCTTGACGGCGGTGTGGGCGGCGCTCGTGGTGGCGCCGCCGATCAGCAGCGGCACCGTGCAGCCCGTGCGCTTCATCTCCCGCGCGACGTGGACCATCTCGTCGAGCGAGGGGGTGATCAGGCCCGAGAGCCCGATTGCGTCCGCCCTCCTCTCCTGTGCTGCGGCGAGGATCCGCTCGCACGGCACCAGGACGCCGAGGTCGACGACCTCGTAGTTGTTGCACGCGAGCACGACGCCGACGATGTTCTTGCCGATGTCGTGCACGTCGCCCTTCACCGTGGCCATGACGATGCGGCCCTGGGTGCGCGCCACGCCGCCTCCGGCGACAAGCTGGCGCTTCTCCTCCTCCATGAACGGCGTGAGGTAGGCGACGGACTTCTTCATCACCCGGGCCGACTTGACGACCTGGGGGAGGAACATCTTGCCCGCGCCGAAGAGGTCGCCCACGACGCGCATGCCGTCCATGAGGGGGCCCTCGATGATGTTCAGCGGGCGCGGGTACCTGGCGGTGTCCGCCCGCGCCTCCTCCGTGTCCTGCTCGACGAAGGCGTCGATGCCCTTGACCAGGGCGTGGGAGAGGCGCTGCTCGACGGGCGCGTTGCGCCAGGCGAGGTCCTCGCGGGACTCGGCCTTCGACGCGCCCCCCTGGAGCGCCTTGAGCTCGTCGGCGAAGACGACCAGGCGCTCCGTGGCGTCGGGGCGCCTGTTAAGGATGACGTCCTCGACCCGCTCGAGCAGGTCCTTGGGGATCTCCTCATAGACGCCGAGCATGCCCGCATTGACGATGGCCATGTCGAGCCCGGCGCGGATGGCGTGGTAGAGGAAGACCGCGTGGATCGCCTCGCGCACCGGGTTGTTCCCGCGGAAGGAGAACGACACGTTCGAGACGCCGCCCGACACCTTTGCGCGCGGCAGCGTCTCCTTGATGATCGCCGTCGCCTCGAAGAAATCGACGGCGTAGTTGTTGTGCTCCTCGATGCCGGTCGCGACGGTGAGGATGTTCGGGTCGAAGATGATG
>CAYNLL010000654.1:0-1852 GCA_964398015.1 uncultured Opitutaceae bacterium
CGATGAGGATCCCCTCGACGTCGGCCGTCTTCGAGGGACCCGTGCACCAGATCACGTTGGGATCGGACCCCAGCGCGGCCACGGCCGCCGGCAGGTCCGGGTACAGGGCTCCGCGGGGTATCACGGCCACGTGGGCCCAGGGGGCCAGCGCCGCCAGACGGGACGACGTGGTCGCGTCATTGAGGATCACGGTCCCGGTCTCGGCAATCGCCCCGACCGCGCGCGTGATGCCAAACGCATAGTCATCGACCCGTTTTCGGTCGAACACCGTCTCCACCGCGAAGCCCGCACCGAAATGGGCCTCCAGGGACGGCCAGAGCGCGGGATCGCAGTATCCGCGGGTCCATCCGCGGCCCCGAAGCGATGCAGCCAGGGCCGCCGGTCCCTCGACCACCTCGCCGTTCACGGCCCTCAGGCGCGCTGTGAATTCCGCAAGCGGATTGCTCGATTCCACCCGTTTTCGCGCAAGCTCAAGCCCCCCGTCATAGTCGGGCATGGCCGCGCGCGTGGAAAGCGGCGCCAGCGCGCCCTTCACCCTGGCCAGGATTGTCTCGCGGTCGTCCCCCATGGCAGGCTAACCCAACGGGTGCTTCCTCGGCCTTAGGAGCGCCTCCCGGCCCACCAGGTAAAGGAACACGCACAGGCCGGCGAAGAACAGCATCGAAAGGGCGTCGGCATAGGGCCCGTTGAAAAGCGGGTTGCTCGCGGTCGCCCAGTCGTTTAACTTGCTGTCGATGGGTTCCAGGCTCGGCACGCCCTGCAGGATCGCGATCACGATCCCCGCGATGGCGCCGCCGGCGATGTAGCCGGAAGCCAGGAGGACACCGGGGCTCTTGTCGCCCTCGCCGGCCAACTGCTCCTCGCTCAGGTTCTTGCCGCTGTGCTTCTTCCTGTTGTAGGCGTCCACGAGCCAGCGCACGATGCCCCCGGCCCAGATCGGGCTCGAGGAGGACAGGGGCAGGTAGATGCCGACCGCAAAGGCGAGCGAGGGCACGCCCGACATCTCCAGCGTGAGGGAAATCATGACGCCCAGGAGCACCAGGGACCACGGCAGCTTGTGCCCGAGGATGCCCTTGATGATGTAGGAGATGAGCGTCGCCTTCGGCGCGAAGAACTTCTTCACCGTCGACCCGTCGGGCCGCTTGAAGTGGGTCCCGTTGATCCCGGGATCCACGAGCCAGACCGCCTTGCCCGAGGCGTCCACGAGGTATTTCTCGGAGGCGCCGCCGGACGGGTCGGCCCGGTGCCAGACAAGGTACGAATTTCCGTCGTCGCGCGACTGGGGGCCCTTGATCCTCTCGTGCTGGGTGAGCGTGGCCGGGTCGACATGGAGCCCCTCGGGCGCGACCTCGGCCGCCGGGACGTAGGTGGCGGCGGAGTCATTGAGAACCAGGAGCATGGGCCCGAGCGCCAGCGCCGACGCAAACGAGCCGAAGAGGATCGCGACCTGCAGGTACTTCGGCGTGGCGCCCAGGATATGCCCCGTCTTCAGGTCCTGGGAGGTGCTGCCCCCGTTGGAGGAAGCGATGCACACGATGGCGCCGATCGAGAGGGCGGTCACGTAGTAGGCGCTGCCCGTCCAGCCGACCACGAGGAAGATGAGGCAGGTGAGCAGGAGCGTGGCGATCGTCATCCCCGAGATGGGGTTCGAGGACGAGCCTATCTCCCCGGTCAGGCGCGAGGACACGGTGACAAACAGGAACCCGAAGAGGACGATCAGGAACGCCCCGACGAGCTTCGTGCCGAACCCGGCATCCAGGAGCATCGGAGCGGCCATGATGGCCGCCATCAGGACGATGATCCCGATCCCCACGAACTTCATGGAGAGGTCCCTCTCCGTCCGCGGGACGGC
>CAYNLL010000655.1:0-1845 GCA_964398015.1 uncultured Opitutaceae bacterium
TCGGCGCGGCGCGAGCCAGCGGGTAGCCCACCTGTTCGCTCAGGAGCTCCGCGGCTGGCCTCGGACCCAGGACTACATGTTCAGCGTCTTCGACCACGCGGGCGCACTCGGCTACTTCGGCTTCTACCAGTTTGAGGACATCAATGGGGCCCAGGGCGCCCAGTGCCGGCCGGGGGCCTACGCGGAGCACGTCTACTCCGAAGCGACCTACGGCACGGCGCTCCCTGTCAAGCTCTCGACCGGTGCCGCGGGTTCGCCCGGCGACTCGCTGTTCCGCATCGGTCACTTCGTCGGCACGAGCTGGGACACCGTCGCGATCAAGACCAACGGGGTCGTCGGCGCCAATGTGATCCTGAACGTGCCGGGCTACTCGAGCGGCAACACGATCACGATGTGGGACGGCATGGGGGTCAGCTCGACGCTCACGGTGTCGGCGAACAAGACCATCACGGTCCCGACGAACGATCTGATGACCTACGTCTTCTTGTCGGCCGGCTCGACCGTATCGGTCAACGACACCGATCAGTTCGTTATCTCGAAGATGAATAGCCAGACGAACGTCATCCCATCGGGAACGACGAAGAACGGCGCGAGCTCGACCGTCTCAATCCCCTCGACGCTGACGAGTTCGTTCGTCAACGTGCCCGCCGGCAGTGCTCCGTTCTACGAGGCGGCCTCGAGCGACACCTTCACAACGACTGGGCTCACTGGGCTCACCGTCGACGGCGTGCTCTTGAAGACGGTCGCTCCCAACTTCACCGGGAGCATCGACGGGACCATCACGCCAGGCTGCATCCCTATCGCCTGGGAACTGCTGATAAACGGCACCCCGGTCTACAGCTACTCCAACGCGACCACCACGACCTACACGGCCAACCCCTCGGGCGATCCCTACAACGGGAACAACCCCTGTGTGTCGACCGAGTTTTGGGACGGCTGCTGGTCCTGGGCGATCAACTTCGCTCCGGTCACCATCACCGGGACCGTCGAGCTTGTGATCTCCTCGCTGAGCTCGGGAGGCACCATCACCGCCGTCGGCTCCCAGCCGGATCCAGCCATCGTCATCTCCGGCTACCAGCTGTTCGAGTATTCCGCTCCGAGCGGACAGTCTGGATCCGGCAGCCCAAAGGCCGCGAACCTGATGTTGATGGGGGCCT
Source organism: uncultured Opitutaceae bacterium (assembly GCA_964398015.1). Taxonomy (GTDB): domain Bacteria; phylum Verrucomicrobiota; class Verrucomicrobiia; order Opitutales; family Opitutaceae; genus Palsa-1447. The sequence continues at coordinate 1,158 of CAYNLL010000655.1, forward strand.
GATGACCCTCTCCACCGTCGCAGTCACCGGCACGCTCAAGGACCCGACGGGTGCGCCGATCGTCAAAGGGTGGGCCACCATGACCCTGTCCGCCCCGCTCTCCGACGACGCGAGCCCGGCCTTCCTCCCGATCGTCGAGCGCGCCTTCACCAACGGCTCGGGAGTGTTCACCTTCCCGGCCCTCGTCACCAACGACAGCCCGCCCGGGGAACCGTCCGGCACCACCTACGCGGCGGCGCTCTACGACTCCTACGGCTCGCTTCTCCAAAGCGGTACGGTCACCCTGCTGGAAGCCTCCGGGCCCACGATCGACCTCATCGCTCTGCTCGCTGCTTGAAAGGACCGAGATGCCCAACAAGACCCACGTCTTTGACACGAGCGGGACCGCTGCCCCCGGTGTCGTCGTCGGGCAGTTCTATGCCGTCATCGGAGGCGAGTCCTTCCCGATCGGCGAGCCCGTCTCCGCGACAGTGCAGGCGGGATCGTGGGGCCTGACCCTCGAGAAGTGGAACGACGCCTCGAGCGGCTTCGTAACGAGCTATTGGAACTTCCAGGTTCCCCAAGGCGAGGGCGCTGCGAACCTCCAGTGGAACGTGATCGTCCCGAAGGGCGCCGGCTACAGCGTGCGGAGCTTGGCGACCTCGGCCTACTCCCCGAACGTCGGGGGAAACTACGCGCCCCTCGTCGG
>CAYNLL010000656.1:0-1830 GCA_964398015.1 uncultured Opitutaceae bacterium
CGCTTCGAGGTCCCCGGGGTGGGCAACGCGGACACCGACGCCTACTACGTCGAGGCGAAGTACAAGTTCACGCCCCAGTTCTTCGGCGCCCTGCGCTGGAACCAGCAGGTCTTCTCGACCCTGGCGGACGCCTCGGGCGTGTCCGGCCCCTGGAGCCGCAACGTGTGGCGGGTCGACGCGGGGCCCGGCTACCGCTTCTCGGCGCACACCCAGGTCAAGGTCCAGTACAGCATCGAGCGACAGGACGCGGACTTGGGAGTCCGGGGGCAGATGCTGGCGGTGCAGTTTACGACGAGGTTCTGACGGCCCTTTGGGAGGAGCCCGGAAGCCCGTAACAGGCCGGTTACCAAAGCCTGCTTTCCCCGCAGGGGAGGGGGCCTACCTGTAGTGCGATGTGCACCATAGGTAATCGTTCGCGGGGCCTGGCGTCATTCCAGGGTCGACGATGAAGCTGCGTCTGCACCGCCCGGTCCCCCCCTCCGTCCTCCTGGCGTCGGCCCTTGCGCTGTGCCTGCCGCGCCCGGCGAGGGCGGACGACGCGATCGACTACAAGTTCGAGAACTACCGCGAGGAGGACGGGCGCATCACGGTCGAGACGCAGAGCGGCTCGGTCGACGACGACCTCGGCGCGTACACCCACCTCAAGCTGACGGACACGGTGGACGCCGTCTCAGGCGCGACGCCGACGGGCCAGCCGGCCCCCGAGGGCAGCGACCAGGTGGTGCTCACGCAGATCCACGAGCGCCGCAAGGCCTGGAGCGGGGACCTCTCCCGGCAGATCCGCAACGTCAACGTGGACGTGGGCTTCGCGGACAGCCGCGAGAGCGACTACGTCTCGGCCGGCTGGTCGGTGAACGCGCTCGCCGATTTCAACGATAAGAACACGACGCTCCGCCTCGGCGCGGCGGGGACCGACGACCGCGTGGAGGTGTTCTTCCTTCCGCAGTACCTCCCGAAGCACACGAGCGACGAGATCCTCGGCGTGACGCAGCTGCTCGGCCCGCAGACCTTCGCGACCGTAAACATCACGCTCGGGCACGCGACGGGCTACCTCGCGGAGCCGCACAAGCTGGTCGAGAAGGCGATCGAGGTCTTCCAGGGCGTCTACCTCGAGGAGGCCTTCGGCGAGAACAGCCCGAACGAGCGCAACAGGGAGACCGTGTTCGCGTCGCTCAACCACGCCTTCGTGGCGGTCCGCGGCGCGGTCGAGGGAAGCTACCGCTTCTACACGGACAGCTACGGCATCGTCTCCAGCACGCTCGGGCTGTCGTGGATCCAGCATCTCGGTTCGGCCATGCTCCTCGAGCCGTCGCTGCGCCTCTACGAGCAGACGGCGTCGCGGTTCTACTACTACGACCTGGACGACACCTCGATCATCCCGCTCCACATCCCGACCGGCACGGGTCCCTACTACTCGTCCGACTTCCGCCTCTCGTCGCTGGACGACGTCTCAGTGGGGCTGAAGGCGACGTGGAAACCCGCGGAGTGGATGCGCCTGCAGGTGGCCTACGAGCAGTACGACATGCGCGGCCGCGACGGGGTCACGCCGGAAAGCGCCTACCCGCGCGCCGGCATCACCACCGTCGGAGCGAGGTTCACATGGTAGTCCACCCGACAAGACGCGCAGGGTTTCGGCGGTGGGGGCTGGCCGCCGCGCTCCTCGCCTCCGCGCCCGCGCTGGCCGGGCAGGTGGCGCCGGGCGCGCGCTTCCCGTCGTTCCCGGCCGGCGCGCTGACCGGGGGGGCGCTCCCGCAGACCGCCGGGCGCGTGGTGCTCGTCGACTTCTGGGCCTCGTGGTGCGCGCCGTGCAGGGCCTCCTTCCCGGCGTAT
>CAYNLL010000657.1:0-1828 GCA_964398015.1 uncultured Opitutaceae bacterium
GTTCACTTCAAGAAGCAGGTGCAGGACTGGAAGGATACGCTCATCCGAGGGAACGACCCCGAGTCCTTCGCCAAATATTTCCACGAGTTTGAGAACGAGGAGGCGGCGACCCAGCATGACCTGCAGGCGCTTCGCGACGTGCTGGGACAACTCCGGCTTCCCGTCGACCAGATCGACCTCGCGCTCAAGCAGCACCTCGCCCTGGGCGCCAAATACCGCGAGGCCCTCAAGCAGTACGTTGCCTCCGAGGTCGGGAGCACCCGGGCGGTGGACAAGCTCGTGAAGGGCATTGACCGACCGACGACAGATGCGATCGACAAGATCGTCGCGGACATCCTGGAATCGGCGGAAAAGCTTGCCCGGGAGGACGACAGTTCCGCCGAACGCCTGATGCACGGAGCGCGGATCGCCATCGTGGCCGGAATCATCGTCGTGTCGGTGATGATCCTGGGCGCCCTGGGGGCGTTCATGCGCAGCATGCCCAGGCCCTTCAGGGCGCTTGCGATCGAGCTGCAGGACGCCTCCGACAGCGTCAATGGGGCGGCCCGCCAGGTCGCCGCCTCCAGCCAGTCGCTCGCGGAGGGCGCCAGCGAGCAGGCCGCCAGCCTGGAGGAGACGACCTCGTCGATGGAGGAGCTCTCGAGCATGACCAAGCGCACGGCCGAGAACGCCCAGCAGGCCAAGTCCGCCGCCGGTCAGGCGCGTTCCTCCGCCGATTCCGGGGTCGAGCAGATGAAGGCCATGCAGGTCGCCATGGATGCGATCAGGAATTCGAGCCAGGACATCAACAAGATCCTCAAGACCATCGAGGAGATCGCGTTTCAGACCAACATTCTCGCGCTCAACGCCGCGGTCGAGGCGGCCCGGGCCGGGGAATCGGGCATGGGCTTCGCGGTCGTGGCCGAGGAGGTCCGGGCGCTTGCCCAGCGCTCATCGCAGGCCGCCAGGGAAACCGCGGCGAAGATCGAGGATTCCGTCTCCAAGAGCCAGCAGGGCGCCCAGATCAGCGCCGAGGTCTCAAAGAGCTTCGCCTCCATCCAGCACCAGATTCGCGAGCTCGAGCAGCTTGTCGGGGAGATCGCGGGCGCCTCGAACGAGCAGAGTCAGGGCATCGGCCAGGTGACCATGGCCGTGTCCCAGATGGACAAGGTGACGCAGGCCAATGCGGGCAGCGCCGAGGAGACGGCCGCAGCTGCCGAGGAGCTCAGCGCGCAGTCCGCCGCCCTCAACGAGGCCGTGGCAAGCCTGCAGGGCCTGGTCGGAGGTGCCGGTGCGGGCGCGGGCCGCTCCGCGCCGGAGACCGCTCCAGAGGGCGCCTCCGGCCACCGCGGGCGGGTTTCGAATGTCCCTTCGCCGAAGGCATGGGGCTCGCCGGCAACCCGGCAGTCGCAGGCGGCCGCATTCGCGCGAAACGGCGCGCACCGCTAGATTGTGCCCGCCGGTCCCGGCGGGCGCCCGCGAGAACAGTTGTCAGGGGGCGCGGCGTCGGCATCTCTTCTCCCATTCCGGCCCCAAAGAAACTCTCCTCCAGGAACGTACGCGCCGATTTTAACGATATCAGGGCCGTCCTCCACTACACGAGGGCGGCGCATCGGCTGGGCCTTTGGAAGTCGGAGAGGATACTCATCGAGCGGACGTTCCCGGACCGGGACGCGCGCCTGGTCGAGGCGGGCTGCGGCGCCGGGCGCGTGACGCTCGGCCTTTGGGAGCTGGGCTACCGCGATCTGACGGGATTCGATTTCGCGGTCGAGCTCGTGGACCAGGCCTGCAGCCTTGCCGACGAGCGCGGCGCTGGAAAACCACATCACCCGCGCCTGGGCGCGTTGGC
>CAYNLL010000658.1:0-1825 GCA_964398015.1 uncultured Opitutaceae bacterium
TCGCACTTGGCGGGCTCGCGCAGGACGAGCTCTCCGCCGGCGCACCGCGCGAGGGTGACCCGGTTGTAGAGCGTGAGGGCCAGGCCCAGCGTGTCGAATCCCGCGCCGCAGTTGGACGTGCTCGCGGGCACCCGCACAACCACCGAATCGGGCCCGGTCTTCATCCTCGGCGCGACCTGATGGCCCGGTTCACCTCTCGCATCTGCACCTTCTTCTTCAGGTCCTCCCGCTTGTCGAAGAGTTTCTTGCCGGTGCAGAGGGCGACTTCGACCTTGATCAGGGCCCCCTTGAAGTACATCCGAAGCGGGATCAGGGACTTTCCGCCCGCGTCCATTGCGACGGCGATCTTGCGGATGTCGCCGCGGTGCAGGAACAGCTTGCGGATGCGCCGGGCGTCGTGGTTGAGCGAGTTGCCAAACGCATAGGGGTCGATGTGGGCGCCGTGCATCCAGACCTCTCCCTTGTCGATGCGGCAGAAGGAGTCGCTGATCTGGGCCTTCGCGGTGCGGATCGACTTCACCTCGGTGCCGTGGAGCTGGATGCCCGCCTCAAAGCGCTCCCCCACAACGAAATCGCGGAACACCTTCGCGTTCCTGACCTCCGTCAGGCGCGGGCCGTCCTTCTTTTTTTGCGTGGCCATGGGGAGCGTCGTTTTCGAGGCCTGCGGACGGCTGCCCCGGACAGCGCCTCGCGGCGCCCTCGCCGGTCAGTTGTCGCCCGCCTCGAAGCTGATCTTCTCCTCTATGATCTCGCGCAACGCAATATCCTCCGGAGAAAGCTTTTCCAAGGACTCGACCAGGGGCCTGTTGCCCCGCTTGAGCTGTTTGACGCGGCGCGAGACCACGTTGATCAGGACGTTGGGGTCCAAGATCTTGCCAAGCGCCTGTTTGATGTAGTCGTCCTTCATGACCGTGTGGTTTTCTCTGGGAAAACGGCGAAAATGAGGCAGGCGCAGGGGGGGTCAAGGTCGAATTTCTCCTTGCCGTGGCGGAAACCGGGGGTTAATTGCTCCACCCTTTAACGCATAACTTTCGTCCCCCCCACCACCATGTCACAGCACAAAAGTCTTCAAGGATCGAGCGGTATCGTCGTCAAGCGCAACGTCTTGAAGCGCTTCGAGCGCATCGACTTGCTGAAGAAACGCGGCCACTGGAAGGCTGGGGACAGGGTGCAGGGTCTCCGCAAGACCAAGCCGGACGTCTGACCGGGCCTTGCACGATCTGGTCCAGAGCCTCCTCGCCTCGTACCAGCATGCGCTGCAGACGGGCGGGTATCCGTACATTGTCTTCCTGATGGCGCTCGAGAGCTCGGTCGTGCCGCTGCCGAGCGAGTTCGTGATCCCCCCGGCGGTCATCCTCGTCGGCACCGGCAACAGCTCGATGACGCTCACCGGGATCGTCCTCGCCGCGGCGCTCGGCAGCTGGATCGGGGCCAGCGCCATGTACTGGACCTCGCGGATCGCGGGAAGGCCGCTCGTCGTTCGGTACGGAAGGTTCATGCTCATCACGCCCGAGAAGATCGAGGGCGCCGAGCGCTGGTCGCAGCGCTTCGGGAGCTTCGGGATCTTCCTTTCGCGGATGCTGCCGGTCGTGCGGCACCTGATCGGCATCCCCGCCGGCATCGTGCGGATGAACTACTGGAAATTCTCGCTCTACACGCTCCTCGGCTCGCTCTTCTGGTGCGGGGTGCTGGCGAAGGTCTCGCAGGTCGCGGGCCATGACGAGAGGCTGATGCACGGGGAGATCCGCGAGATCACCCTCTGGGCGGCGGGCGCGGCGACGATCCTCGGGGCGGCCTACTACTTCCTGGTGTACAGGCTCTCGCG
>CAYNLL010000659.1:0-1824 GCA_964398015.1 uncultured Opitutaceae bacterium
CGGCACGCTCCCGGACACCGCCGCCGAGTACGTGTTGCCGCGGGCGGACTGGGTGTTCCTCACGGCAAGCGCGCTGGCGAACAAGACCTTGCCCAGGCTGCTCGAGCTGAGTCGCGCGGCAAAGGTCGTCTTGATGGGGCCGAGCCTGCCCTGGCTGGAGGAGTGGGCGGACTTCGGCGTCGACTATCTCGCCGGAATCGTCGTTCGCGACGCGGAGAAGCTCCTCCAGATTGCAGCGGAGGGCGGCGGGACTCGAATCTTCGAGGAGGCCGTCGAGTACCGCGTGCTGCGGCTGAAGTGAGCCGGCGGGCAGGCAGAGCCTTCACTCGTGGACGACCAGGTCATAGGCGGCGAAGTCGACTCCGCCGCGACTGTCGCGAAGCACGATCCAGAGATGAACCGTCCCGGCAGCGTCCGGCGGGTCCCATGCGTTGTCGGTGGTCGTCGCGAGATCGTCCGAGGCGCGCCCCGTCGACTGCGTATCGAGCGCTCCCCCGCTCGAATACCAGGCGACCTGCATGGCCTCGCGCTGCGTCGTGATCGTCTGGGAGACGGGATCGAAGTAGGCGAACGTTTCGGCTGACTCGGGCGGCCAGCTCGCCTGGAGCGTGATGCGGGCCCCCATCGGGATCGCGCTCAGCGCCGTGGACTCGCCGTCGAGGGTGGCCGTGAGGGGCAGAAGTTCCGGGTTCCGGTTCAGGCGGTATGCGGCGGCGAACGCGCTCGCGTCAGCCGCGTCGGCGTTGGCGAGGTCGCAGTGCATGCGGGCCAGCTCGAACGCCGAGTCGGCGCCGGCGAGGTCGGCGCGAAGCGGCTGATAGTAGCCGCCGGTGCTGTCCGGGTCGCGTGGCCGGAGTCCTGCCGAAGAGGTATCCGGCCCGAACACCGAGCATCCGTCGCCCGGGGTCGCGACGGTCGTGGTCGGCCCCGAGCCCGCGGCGACGAGAGAGGAGGAGCCGAGACACGCGTCCGACACCACGTTGTTATCCGTCAGGGGCAGGGGGGCCGTGCAGAAGTCCCAGTCGATGCGGGCGCCGGTCACAGTCCCGCGAGGACTCGCCACGAGCGACGTAAACTTCACCAGGGTGCCCGGGACGGCCTCCGCCGGAGCCGCGCGGATGGCGAGAATTCGTGTCGACGTGATGAGCGAGTCGCCAGGGCCGAGCGGCGGAATGCAAGTCGCCGTCGCGGAGAGCGCGAGGGTGACGGCAAGCGCTCGCGGCATCACAGATTGATCCTCGCGCCAAAGACGGTGATCACCGGCAGGCCCGTGATCGTGCCGCGGCGCGTGTAATCTACGTTGTAGAGGTACTCCTCGCTGTTCGCGTGATTCGTGACGTTGAGACCTTCGAGGTAGACGAGGAGCTTCGCCCACTTGCCGAGGAGGAAGCTGCGATCTACTCGCAGATCGAGCTGCCAGAAGTCGGGTAGCCGGATGGAGTTCTGCAGCCCGAAGACCGGTTGATAGAGATCGTCCTTCGTGTCGTAGAACGCTCCGATCACCGGGGTTCGCGGCAGCCCCGTGACGTAGCGGAATCGCACGCCGAAAGTCCACGCCTGGAGCTCCTTGCTCGCCACGACGGTGAGCACGTTCGGCTGGTCGTAGTCGAGCAGCCGCCAGTTCGAGCCAGGAGCGTCCCGCCGTTCGCTCCGCGAGAGGGTGTACGCCACCCAGCCGAAGAGCCCGTGCCAAGGCTGCAGACGCAAGAGGGTCTGCACGCCGTACGCCCTGCCCACTCCGTCCTGGAGCAGGGCCTCCGCCAGCTCCGGAGCGGGGGACGGATTTCGGACCGCGAGGCTACTCATCCATTTGTAAAACGCGAC
>CAYNLL010000660.1:0-1821 GCA_964398015.1 uncultured Opitutaceae bacterium
GGTTGAGCCCATATCCATGGCGCTGCGCTCCACGAGCTGGTGCTGGAACGCATAGTGGACGAGCTCCGAGTTGTTGCTCATCGCCATCTTGTCGAGAAGCCTCGACCTATAGGTGCTGATGGTCTTGACGCTCAGGGACAGGTCGCGCGCAATCGCGCTCACCGGCTTGCCGGAGGCGATGAGCCTTAGGATCAGGAACTCGCGGTCGGAAAGAATCTCGTGCGGGGCGGTCTGGACGTCGTGCACGATGAGCGACGCCAGCTTCTCGGCGAGCGCGACGCTCACATAGCGGCCTCCGGCGACCGCCTTGTTGACGGCGCCGACGAGCTCCTCGGGTGCGCTCTCCTTGGTCATGTACCCGGACGCCCCGGCCTTCAGAAGCCGAACCGCGAACTGGTCCTCGGGATGCATGCTCAGGATGAGGACGGGGAGCTTTGGCCGCGCCCGCTTGATCTCCTTGAGGACCTCGAGGCCGCTGTGACCGGGCATCGTGACGTCGAGGATCACGATGTTCCAGGGCTCCTTCCAGACGCGCTCGAGCGCCTCCTGGGAATTGGCTGCCTCCCCGAATACGGAGCCCTTGAACGCCGCCGCCAGGATCTGCTTTATCCCCTGGCGCACGACAGCATGGTCGTCTGCGATTAATATTCTCATGGCTCGCCGTTGCCGTCGGGGGCAGCGCGGGGCATCGGAACGCGCATCGTGACCGTGGTGCCCCTGGCCGGCAGCCCGAAGAAGAAGACCTGCCCCCCCACCTGCGCCACGCGCTCCCTCATGCCGATGAGTCCGATCGACTGGGCGTGGACCACCTCGCGCTCGGAGATGCCGCGGCCATTGTCGCGGACGGTCAGCACCAGCTCGCGGTCCATTTGCGTCAGGCTGACGTCGACACGCGTTGCCTTGGCGTGGCGGACGATGTTCGTCAGCGTCTCCTGAAAGATTCGGAAGCACATCGTGTTGAATTCCCGGTCCATGATGGGCTCCTTCACGTCGACCTTGACCGTGCAGCGGATGCCGGTGCGCTCCTGGAACTCCGTTGTCTGCCATTCGACGGCGGCGGCGAGGCCCAGATTGTCCAGCACCCCCGGCCTCAGCTCCGTTGCGATGCGCCGCACCGTGAGGATGGTCGCGTCGATGTTGACCGACATGGCCTTGATCTTTCGCCGCAGCGTCCGGTCTCCTGCGGTCTTGCCGGAAAGCCAGGACAGGTCGAGCTTTAGGCCGGTGAGCGCCTGGCCGAGCTCGTCGTGGACCTCCCGGGCGATCCGCGTTCTCTCCTCCTCGCGTACGAAGCGCAGGTGGCCGGTGAGCGCCCGGAGCTGGTCGTGCGAGCGCCTGAGCTTTTCCTGCGCCTTCTGGTTCTCGCGCCTCTGTTCGGTCTCCCGGAGGGCCCGGTTCACGGCGGGCGCGAGGCGCGCGAGCCGAGTCTTCAGGATGTAGTCGGTGGCCCCCTTCTTCAGCATCTCGATGACGATCTCCTCGCCCAGGACGCCGGTGACGAAGATGAAGGGCACGCCGGGGGCGAGCTGCTTGGCGATCTCGAGGGCCGCTCCGCCGTCAAAGGCCGGGAGGAAGTAATCCGACAGGATGAGGGCGGGTGCCTGGTGTCCCAGCTCCGCCTCAAACGCCTCGCGGGTCTCGACGGTCACCATGGAGACCCTCAGTCCGGAATCGACCAGTGTCTGTTGGATCAACTCGGCGTCGGGCTCGCTGTCCTCCAGCAGGACGATGCGAAGCGCAGGCGCCTCCGGTGCCGTCCGCACGGCAGTGTTCGTAGCCGGGGACGTGGTGTCAGCGAACGTAAACGCCGACGCCGTGCTA
>CAYNLL010000661.1:0-1816 GCA_964398015.1 uncultured Opitutaceae bacterium
GACAACGTCGACGAGGCCGTTTCGGGGGTTAAGAGCGAGCTGGCGATCAAGCTCTACGGGGACGATCCGGCGCTGCTCCAGCAGTACGCCAACCAGGTCGTGGAGGTGATCAAGAAGGTGCCCGGGGCCGCCGACGTGGGCACCGACCTCCTTCTGGGCCAGCCGCAGATCCAGATCTCCGTGGACCGTTCCGCCATTGCGCGATTCGGCCTCTCCGTCGCCGACGTGCAGACCGTGATCGCGACGGCCATCGGAGGCCAGGCGGCGACCCAGGTGCTTGAGGGGGAACGGACCTTCGACCTTGTCGTGAAGCTGCGCCCCGAGTCCGTCCTCGACATCGACTCGATCCGCAACATCCCGGTCTACGGCTCGGGAGGGGAGCGCGTGACCCTTGGCGACCTGGCCGACGTGAGGATACAGCCCGGGCTCGCCCGCATCGACCGGGAGGAGAACGAGCGGCGCACTGACATCAAGATGTCCGTGCGCGACCGCGACCTGGACTCGGTGGTGACCGAGGCCCAGCACAACGTGGAGAAGGCCGTCCACCTTCCGACCGGCTACCGCCTCGAGTGGACGGGATCGTTCGAGAACGAGCAGCGGGCCGAGCGGCGGCTGGCGTTCATCGTGCCGTTCACGTTTCTGGGGATCTTCTTCCTGCTCTACATCACGTTCGACTCCGCCCGCTTCGCCGTCCTCGTGCTGCTGACCGTCCCCTTCTCGGCCGCAGGCGGGCTCCTCGCCCTTCCCCTTGCGGGGCTCAATATCTCGGTTGCGGCCCTCGTCGGGTTCATCGCCCTCTTCGGGATATCGATCCAGAACAGCGTCATCCTCGTCTCCCGCGTCATCGAGCTTCGCCGGGACAGGGACAGGGCGGTCATGGAGGCGATCACGGAAGGAGCGGCCTCCCGGGTGAGGCCCATGGTGATGACGGCCCTGATGGCCATGCTGGGGCTGCTTCCGATGGCGCTGTCCACGGGCGTCGGGGCCGAGACCGCCCGGCCCTTCGCCGTCGTCATCATCGGGGGCGTGTTTTCCGGCACAATCCTGACGCTCTTCCTCCTTCCCATCCTGTACCAGGCGTTCGAGCACGCCCCCGCGCGGGCGGCCGCGCCGGCGGCTCACGCCCTTTGAGGCGCCTCTACGGGGGCGAAGATCTCGTGCTTGCCGTTCCAGGCAAGAGGATCCTCGACAGAAATCGCGTCGATGACCCAGCCCTCGCCGTCCCATCCGACGCGGACGGCGCAGAGCACGCCCTTTGCGTCGCGCAGGTAGAAGATATTGGCGAAGCCGTTGGTCTGGAGGATCCCCTCCTCCCCCTCGCCCTGGCGCGCGACAAGCTCGAACGCCGCCGCGATCCTCGCCTCCACCTTGGCCGCGCCCCCGAGTTCGGCGATGATCGGCCCGTCAGGAGCTATCCTCAGCAGCTTGTACTTTCGCAGCTGCATCTCCGCTGCCGGGCCCTCGACGATCCCGTAGAAGCGCTTCTTGAACTCGGTCCACACCGCCGAGAACCTGATTCCCGGCGCCCGCTCGAAGCGCTCCCGCACGGGGAAGGGTTCGGTTCCCGCGGGGACCGACACGGTGCCCACGGGCTCGAGGAGGCGGGTCGTCGGGAGAGGCGGGTCATCCATGGGGCGCGGGTCTCGGGAGACCCCACCATTGCGGCGGGAAGTCGCCAGTGGCAAGTTTTCGCACGAAAAAGCCTCTCTGGGGCCGCAGATTGCGATGCGGCACTGAAATCGAGTTGACTTGCTAGTGCGGATTTTGAGCTTTTGACTCCTTAGCTTGATGGCTTCCTAGCTCAATGGTAGAGCAG
>CAYNLL010000662.1:0-1814 GCA_964398015.1 uncultured Opitutaceae bacterium
CCGCCAGCCCGCGACCGTGGCGGATGCCGTCAGGGCCGCCCTCCCGGCGGTGCAGGCGCCCGTGGCCACGGGCGCCTGATCCCCCGCGATGGCGAAGTGGCTCCTCGTCGACGGGTTCAACCTCGCGTACCGCTCCTTCTTCGCGGTCCCGGAGCTGTCGCGCGCGGACGGCTTCCCTACAAACGCGCTTCACGGGTGGGTGAAGTCCCTCTGGCGCCTCTCGGACCAGGAGAAGCCGGACCGCTCGCTCGTCTTCTTTGACCTCGGCGGGGCACAGGACAGGCTCGCCCTGCTCCCGGAGTACAAGGCGCAGCGCGACGAGATGCCGGAGGCGCTCCAGAAACAGGTCCCGGTCATCAAGGCGCTGACGCGCGCGATGGGCCTGGGGGGCATCGAACAGGACGGCGTCGAGAGCGACGACCTACTTGCGTCCTTCGCGTGGTCGCTCAGCGGGAAGGGGGACGACGTCCTGATCGTCAGCTCCGACAAGGACTTTGCCCAGGTCGTCGGGGACCGGATACGCATGCTCCTGCCTCCCCCGACGGCCAATCCCAAGCTGGGCTGGCGCGTGACCGACAGGGCGGCGGTCGTGGAGAAGTTCGGCGTCCCGCCCTCGATGATCGCGGAATACCTCGCGCTCGTCGGCGACACCTCCGACAACATCCCCGGGATCGCCGGCGTGGGGCCGAAGACGGCGGCAAAGTGGCTCAACGCGTTCGGCAGCCTCGAGGCGGTCATCGCCGCCGCCGACCGCCTCGACCCCGAGAGGTTCAGGACGTCCGTCGCCTCCTCGGCCGGGCTCCTCCGAAGGAACCTCAAGGTCACGACGCTCAACCTCACCCTCCCGCCGCCGCCGCAGGACGCGGGCGGCGCCCGGCCGGCGGAGCTCTACGGCATCCTCGAGTCCATGGAGATGAGGTCCGCGCTCGCGGAGGCGCGCCAGCGCTACGGGCAGCCGGAGCTCTTCTGAGGCCCCCGGGGCCGGCCGCCGCTAGCCGGCGGCCTCGTAGGTGGCCTCGAAGATATCCGGCTTGCACGGATACCTCTCGCCCTTGATCCCGGTCACGATCCAGTCGCCGCTATCCGCGCGCACCGTGCCCTCCAGCGTCGGGATCAGCAGGAACGCGCCCCTCTCGTCGCACTGGATGGGGTAGCCCATGAACGCGCCCGGCAGGCCCGTTGTTGCGTTCCGCGATGCGGCCGGCACATCACAGCGGAACTGGGAGGCCTCGATGACGACGGGTTTCTTACGGAATTTCATGACATCCCATTATCGGCACGATTGAGCGCTTTGAATTGAATAAGTGCGTAAAACGTTGCTACTATAGGGGCGTCAAGCCCAACCGCGATTTTTTTCAAATGCCCAGCCCAACGCGCAAGCCGCACTCCAAGAGGGGATTCACCCTGGTCGAGATCATGATTGTCGTCGTGATCATCGGCCTGCTGGCGTCCATGGCCATACCGGCGTTCCTGCGCGTCAGGGTGACGTCCCAGGACAAGGCCGTGCTCAACAACGCCCGGCAGCTTTCCGCGAGCGCGGACCAGTACTTCATGGAGAACGGCGTCTCCACCGTGACCCTGTCGGATCTTCTCGGCATAACGGCCTACATCAAGGCCCTGAGCACCATCGCGAACGAGAACTACCCCTCGGTGTACACGCAGGCGACGCCGATCACCGTGACCGGCGTGTCGGGCATGCGCACGATCACGTACGCGAACTGACCCCTCGGCCTGCCCCTACTTCTTTGAGACCTTCTTCGGGTCGAAGATGTAGCCGATGCCGTGGACGGTCCTGAAGTCGGCGAGGTCGAGCC
>CAYNLL010000663.1:0-1812 GCA_964398015.1 uncultured Opitutaceae bacterium
GAGCCGGACTCGAGCCGGTCGAGCGCCCCGTCGTAGATCTTGCTTCCCTTGTGGATCACGATCACGCGCTCGCAGAGCTCCTTGATGTCGGCCATGTAGTGGCTCGTCAGGATGATCGTGACCTTGTGCCTCCGGTTGTAGTCGCGAAGGAAAAGGCGCACGGCCCGCTGGGACACAACATCCAGCCCGATCGTCGGCTCGTCCAGGAACAGCACCCGGGGCCGGTGGATCAAAGCGGCGATGAGCTCCATTTTCATGCGCTCGCCCAGGGAGAGCTCGCGCACCATCACGTCGAGCTTGTCGGCGACGCCCAGGAGCCCGACCAGCTCGTCAAGGGTGCGCCGGTAGTCGGCCGACTGGAGGCCGTAGATCGCCTTCAGCAGGGCGAACGACTCGCTCGCCGGAAGGTCCCACCAGAGCTGGTTCTTCTGGCCGAGCACGAGGGCGAATATCCTCCGGTAGGCGTTCTCCCTCTTCGTCGGGTCGAACCCGGCGACCCGGGCGGTCCCCGACGAGGGGAAGATGAGGCCGGAGAGCATCTTCAGCGTCGTCGTCTTTCCCGCGCCGTTCGGGCCCAGGAAACCCACGAACTCGCCCTCGGCGATTGAGAAGCTGATGTCCTTTGCGGCGGCCGTCTCGTCGTACTTGCGGTCGAACAGTCCCCTCACGCCGCCCCAGAAGCCCGGAAGCTTCTTGTAGGTGCGGAAGATCCTCGTGAGGTTTTCAACTTCGATCATGGCGCCAGCCAGGGAAGCACAATTCCGCCCTCAGATCGACCCCAGCCGCGAAAAATCGAGGATCGTGTGGCTGATGTAGCCGGCGTCCAGCGCCGCCCTGTCGGTCATGGGGCTCTCGGGGGAAACGTCCTGGCCCAGCTTGAAGACCAGCGTGTGGGTGCCGTCGCGGGCCTGCGGGCTGAAGAGCCCGGGCAGGATGGTGCGCGCCGGCACCGTGCGGCGGACCTCGGAAGCCCCGCTGCACGGAAACGGGAAGTTGATGTTGTGGACGATGAAGCTCAGGGCGGGCGTCGCCGCGGCGAGGCTCGGCGCCAGGCGCGCCGCATGCGCCGCGGAGGCGCGCAGTGGCCCGAGGATCGCGGGGTCGAGGCGGCCGCCGCATCGCTTCACCTCGTCGTAGAGCTCGACCGGGATGCACTGGGAGACGGCGACGCCCGGGATGCCGTGGAGGGCGCCCTCGCAGGCGGCGGCAACGGTGCCGCTGCCCATGATGAACCCGAGGCTCGCGTTCAGGCCGACGTTTATCCCGCTGACGACGGCCTCCGGCTTCGCCGTCACCAGGTGGCCCATCGCGATGTTCACGCAGTCGCTCGGCGTGCCGTCGACGATCCACGTCGGGCACCCGAGACCCAGATCCGCCTGCGCGGAATGCACCCCGCGGTTCCGGGACTTGGATGCGCTCGTCCAGCTCTGCTCGAGCTTCGGGGCCGCGACAAAGGGCTCGTGGCCCGCGGCGATCAGCGCGCGGACCAGCTCATGGAGAAAGACGGACTCGATGCCGTCGTCGTTCGTTACGAGGAGCCTCACACCCCTCAGGACTGTGCGGGCGCGGCCTCCGGTGCTGCTTTCTGCGCCTCGAGCTCGTGCAGGGCTGCCTTGCGCGACAGGCGGACCTTGCCCGTGCGCTCGTCGATGCCGATGCACTTGACCGTGATCATCTCGCCCATCTTGACGACGTCCTCGGTGCGGCGCACGCGGAAGTCGGCGAGCTCGGAGATGTGCACGAGCCCCTCCTTGCCGGGGGTGCACTCGACGAAGCAGCCGAAGTCCTTGATGCCGGTGACGCGGCCGTTGT
>CAYNLL010000664.1:0-1802 GCA_964398015.1 uncultured Opitutaceae bacterium
CCCGGGCCTGTGACAACGGCGTCACGGGGATGCGCTGGGTTGCGCGGCCGCGCCCCGCCTCCCAACCTAGGCCCATGAGCAGCGACCTTCCCGGGCCCGTAGGGCTCCGCTCCCTGGTCGGCCACCGCGAGGCGGTCGCCGCCGATGCGCCGCTCGAGGAGCTGCACCGCCGGTTCGCCGAGACCGGGCGCGAGTTCGTCGCCGTGCTCGACGGGCCCGCGCTCCTCGGCGTCTGCGCGCGCCGCGAGGTCGCCATGCAGCTGGGGGCGCGGTTCGGCTTCGCGCTGTTCGCCCGGCGCCCCGCCCGCGAGCACATGATGGCGTCGGTGCTGCGCCTGAGGGAGGACGCGCCCCTGCCCGAGGCCCTCTCCCGCGTGTCCGAGCGGGCCACCGAGCTCTTCTACGACGACGTGCTGCTGGTCGACGAGAAGGGCGCCTTCGTCGGGTTCATCCCGGTGCACGAGCTGGTGCGCCTGCAGACGGGCCTCCTCCTCGGGAACATCTCCGCCCTCGAGCGCTCCCGAACGGAGATTGCCGAGAAGAACCGGGCCATGGAGGACGACCTGCTGATGGCCCGCGAGGTGCAGCTCGCCATGCTCCCGGCGCCCGGAGGCGGCGACGGGCCCGCCCAGCGCTGGCGGTTCTGCTCGCATTACGCGCCGGCCGGGGAGGTGAGCGGCGACTTCTTCCAGGTCCTCCGGGTCTCGGACGCCTCGGCCGGCATCCTGGTCTGCGACGTCATGGGCCACGGGGTCCGCGCGGCCCTGGTCACGGCGATGCTCCGGGCGTTCGCCGAGGACCTGCGCCCGCACGCCCACGACCCTGGCGCGCTCCTCACGCGCCTGAACAGGAGCGTGATGGAGGTCCTGCGCCAGACCGGGACGACCCTGTTTGTCACGGCGGCCTACGCCGTGGTGAACGCCGCCGAGGCGACGCTCCTCTACGGCCAGGCGGGCCACCCGACGGGGTTCATCCGGCGCGCCTCGGGTGCCGTGGACCTCCTGCCGGCGGACGGCGAGGTGGCGGGGCCGGCCCTGGGCCTGATCGACGACTACGCCTATGCCTGCGGCTCGGTCCGTGCGGCGCCGGGCGACGCCGCGCTCCTCTTCACGGACGGCGTGTTCGAGGTGAGGGACGCGCAGGGCGAGGAATGGGGCCTCGGGCGCCTGCGGGCGGAGATCCTCCGGCGCGCCGGCCTGGGACTGGGGGAGCTCCTGCCGGCCGTGGTGGCGGCCGCGGCGCGGCATGCGGCCGGCGGCGTCTTTGACGACGACGTGTGCCTCGTTGCGCTCGAGGCCCGGCCCTGACCCGTCAGGCCTTCTTCGCCTTGGCCGCCGGGGCGGCGGCGGCCTCGGTGTTCTCCTTCACGGCGGCGATCATCTCCTCCATCCCCTCCTTGATCTCGCCGACCTGGGGATGCACCTCCTTGATGAGGTCGTGCTCGATCTTGGAGAGCTTCTCGATCCGCCGTCCCTGCTCCCCCAGCTTTTCCAGAAGGTGGTTCTGCTTCTGCGATATCCGGTGCATCCAGACGAAGCAGACGGCCCAGCAGCCCGTCCCGGCCAGGGTCATCCAGAAGGCGAATGCGCTCATCGTCATTGCGGCCACGCTAGCGCCGATGGTGCGGCGCGGCAACCCGCCCGGCCCGAAAGGCCGGGCCTCCCTGCGGCCGCTCTTTTGGGTTGCGGAGGAACGGCCCGGCTGCAGAGTCGGGCGCGGCAATGGAATCTGCCGTCCCGACCGCGGGTAAACCGCCGGAATTTCCCGGCCGATGACTCCTGCTGCGAACGAAAGCACCAGAG
>CAYNLL010000665.1:0-1800 GCA_964398015.1 uncultured Opitutaceae bacterium
GGTCCATCAGCTTGAAGGGGGATTGGATCCGGTCGATCCTCTCGACGAACGGGAGCCCCTCCAACCTGTTGATCATCAATTCGTCGCGCTCATCCCCTACGATCGCGTAAATGGTGCGCACGGCGCCGATGATCGGCTGGATCGCGCACCCGAATTCACTGACAATCGCGGTGACTTCGGCCACCTGTTCAGGGGTGAGGCGGTTCGACTTGGGAAGAATCATGGAGGGGTTTTCAGCGGCCTGAGGAGAGGCAATCCTGACAAGAAGGGCCCCTTACGTCTATGACGAAGTCAGGCGGCCCCGAACTCCGGCGGAAGGGGCGCCCTGGCCGAGAACGTGTTCTCCCGTCCCCCGAACGCGTAGTCGAACCCAACCTCGAGCGAATGCAGGAACATGCGCTTGGAGCCGCCGGCCTTCGCGAAATCCCGGTTCGCCGCGAAGTCCCCGTAGGTCCTGTCGCCGACGATCGGGAGCCCCCGCTTGGCGCATTGGACCCGGAGCTGGTGGCTCCGTCCCGTGTGCGGCTCAAGCTGGAGCAGCGAGACCCGCGAGCCGCCCTGCGGGGGGCGCACGAGCGTCATCCTGCTTTCCGCCGCCAGATTGCCCCCGCCAGGGGCCGTGCGGATGCGGCCGCCCTGCTTCCTCACGGACAGGACATCCTTCCACGTCTCGGAGGCCTGCCGCGGCCTGCCGAACACGAGGGCCTGGTAGACCTTCCTGATCTTCCTGCGCCTGAACTGCTCTCTCACCTCCTGGGCGAGCCTGCCGTCCGCCGCCGCGAGGATGAGCCCGCTGGTCGCGGAATCCAGCCGGTTGATGAGCCACAGCCTCGAGGGCAGCCCGCCCGCGCCAGGCCACTCAAAGCATTCGGCCTCCTCGTCGTAGCGCGCCATCACCAGGGAGCGGCCCTGGCCGCGCGGGCCGTTGGGATGGGAAAGGACGCCCTCCGGCTTGTCGAGCACAGCCAGGCCGTTCGCGTCGAGCGCCACTCTCTTGACCCCGGGGCCGAACGGGACGCCCGCCCAGAAGCCTTCCGGGGCCGCGCTCACTCGTAGTAGAAGACGAACGTGAGGTCCTGCGATTTCCCGAGGACCGCGATCATGTCGTCAGTCCAGTCCCCGTAGGGGGCCGTTAGCGTGATCGCGCTGACGCAGCTCTGCTTGCCCTGCTCGCTCGACGTGCTCTCGACGTCGACGATCTCCGTGATCTTGCCCTTCGAATCCAGCGTGAACTTCACGGTGACCGTGCTCCCCGACGGGGGCTCGGTCTGGCTGTCGATCAGGATCCGCTCCCACTGCACCTGTATGGCCTCGATCATCTTGTGGAGGTAGGCGCCGTAGTTGCTCCACTTGGCGTCATAGGAGATGGGCCCGATGTTGCTCGTCCCAAACTGGTTGTCCTTAAAGACCGCGGGGCGTGTCTGCATGGTGTTGACCATGGGCCTCGCCCTCGGGTGCTTCGGGTCGATTACGAAATCCGTGTTCTGGTTCCCGTCTGTCGGGGCGTTTGTCGACCCGTCGACCTTGTTGGGCACGGGCTTGGTCTGGTCCGGCACCTTGCCGATGTTGCTGCCGAACCCCTCGTCGCCCTTGTCGGATTTCTCAAATCCGCTGAGCGGGTTCTGCATCTGGCGGGCCGCCCGCTCGGTCTTTGAGGTCTGCGCGGTGTCGGGCACGGGCGGCGCGGATTCCTGCGGCTTGGTGAGCATCCCGCTGACGACCTGGTTGGACTGGATGTCCTTTTTCCCGTCGAGCTTTGGCGTGTCGTTGTGCTGGTCCGCCTGGGGCTTCTCCTGGGCC
>CAYNLL010000666.1:0-1798 GCA_964398015.1 uncultured Opitutaceae bacterium
CCAGGATAGCCGAGATCTACAACCAGTTTGACCGCGACATCGTCACGGTCCTCACGCCGGAGCAGCAGGCCGTCTACGAGAAGAAGTTCAGGTCCCAGCGCACCTTTGGGCCGCCCCCGGAGATTGTCGCCAATGACAAGCCGCTCTCGGACGAGCAGATCGAGATGCTGCTCCAGAGGCCGTTCCGCACGCTGGCCTACTTCGTCGTACTCCCGATGACGCTCGACCGCATGTCGACCGAGCTGAAGCTCGACGAGGCCCAGCGAGAGAAGGTGCGCGACTTCCTGCGCGTGCGCAGGGAGAAGTTCATCGAGCTGGTGGACAGCTCGCCGCCGCTCAGCCTCGTCCTGAGCCGCCTGGCGCCCATCGCGCAGAGGCTGGCGCAGCCCGGCAAGCCCGCCGAGGCCCCCGCGCACCCGTAAGTCGGGCCGCGCCCGGGCTTGACCGCCCGTGCCGGTCGCTTGGAATGGCTGCATGGCTCCAAGCGTGCTCATCGTCGACGATGAAAAACACACCCGCGAGGGGCTGCAGCAGGCCCTCGCCGAGAACTACGACGTGAGCCTGGCCGCGAGTGCGGACGAGGCGTTCAACCTGATGGACGCGCATCCCTTCGACGTCATCCTCACCGACCTGAGGATGCCCGGGAAATCCGGGCTCAAGGTGATCGACAAGGCCCTCGCCCTGGCGAACAAGCCGGCCGTCCTGATGATGACGGCCTACGGGAACATCGACACCGCCGTCGAGGCGATGAGGAGGGGCGCGGTCGACTTCCTCACCAAGCCGGTCAACATCGAGCGCCTCGACGTCCTGATCCGCCGGGCGCTCAAGACCAAGACCCTTGAGGTGGAGGTGCAGCAGCTGCACGAGCGCCTCGACGACAGGTTCAGCCTGGACTCCATCGTCGGCACCTCCCCGCTCATCAAGGAGGTGATCGAGCGCGTGAAGAAGGTCGCCCAGTCCAAGGCGACGATCCTCATCGAGGGCGAGTCGGGCACGGGCAAGGAGCTGGTCGCTCAGGCGATCCACCAGCTGAGCGCCCGGTCGAGGGGGCCGTTCATCGCCGTGCACTGCGCCGCGCTCTCGGAGAGCCTTCTGGAGAGCGAGCTCTTCGGCCATGAGCGGGGCTCGTTCACGGGGGCCACGGAGCGGCGGATCGGGCGGTTCGAGTCCGCCGACGGCGGCACGCTCTTCCTGGACGAGATCGGCGAGATCTCTGGGGCGATCCAGGTGAAGCTGCTGCGCTTCCTCGAGACCAAGGCGATCGACCGCGTGGGAGGCTCGAAGACGATCGAGCTCGACGTGCGCCTCGTGACAGCGACCAACAAGGGCCTCGAGCAGCTGGTGAGGGAGGGGAGATTCCGGGAGGACCTGTACTTCCGACTCGACGTGGTGCGCTTCGCCATGCCGCCGCTGCGCGACCGGCGGGAGGACATTCCCGCGCTGCTCGCGCATTTCATCAGGGCCTTCTCCGTGGAGAACGGCGTGCCCCAGATCGAGATTGAGCCCGGGGCCATGCGGACGCTCCAGGCCTACCCTTGGCCTGGCAACATAAGGGAGCTCAGGAACTTCTGCGAGAACGCGGTCGTCCTGAGAAAGGGAGGAAAGCTGACCGAGTTCGACCTCGACCCGCGGTTCCGGGGTGCGCCTGCATCCGCCGTCCCGCCGGGAGAGGCGGGCGACGGCGGCCAGGCCTCGACGCTGTCGGTCGAGCAGAACGAGAAGCGGATCCTGCGCGAGGCGCTTATCAAGTCGCGCGGCAACCGCACGCAGGCTGCGGAGCTCATGGGCATCAGCCGCA
>CAYNLL010000667.1:0-1795 GCA_964398015.1 uncultured Opitutaceae bacterium
CGACCTGACGCTGCAGCTGCGCTCCACGGGCTCCGGGCCCGAGACCACGGTCCTGCTGTCCCTGGAGGGATCGGGCCTCGAGTTGGAGGGTGTCCTGCCGGCGCCCGCAGTGAACGCGGTCCCCAACCAGGGGAGGATGGGGGTGCTCCTTGCCAAGGAGATTCTCAATCTGCACCTTGGAGAGATCCATTCTGGGCCCGGGATGGAGCGTACGGAAATCCTGTTCTCCATCCGCGGCTTCGCGGGGAGACATTAAACCTGCGGCGCCGGTGGCCCTGGACAACCTCGCTGAAATCGTGTCGCGCTGGGCGGCCGAAACGCCGTCGGTGAGCGGACTCACGCTCTTTGGCTCTCGCGCGCGCGAAGGGGCGGACCCGCAGTCGGACTGGGACTTTCAGGTTATCTCCTCCCGCCCGGACATGTTCGCGCAGCGGGCATGGGCGCAGGCTCTGGTCGGCGCGACGCTGCGGGTCTACGCGCCGAGGATGACCCGCTTCGGGGGAGTGCCCAAAGTGAACGTAATCTTTGACGGCGCCGAGGCCGACTTCGTCATCATCCCTGAGCGCGCGCTGCGAACGGCTAAGCTCCTGGTGGCGCTCGGCCTGCACCGGCGCGAGGGTCTCCTGCGCCGCCGCCTCGCAGACCTGGCGATCGCCATTCGGCCCGGATGGAGGTTCCTGAAGGGGGCGAGGCGATGGGAGGCCCTCTACCGGCGTGTGGTGGCCGAGGTCGCCGACGCCCGGCTGGACGACGCCGAGGCCCGCCGGTTGGGCGACGTCTTCGTCTGCGATTACCTTTGGAGCCTGCGCAAGATCGAGAGGGGGGAGCTGGTCGCCGCGCAGCGGATGCTGCACCGTGAGTTGGTGGAGACGAACCTCCGGCTCCTCCACGAGGTGAAGCTGCGCCGCGGCGAGCGGTCGTTTCCCGAGGGGCGGCGCATCGAGCAGAATGCACCCGCGGGCGAGCTCTCATCACTGGCCCCGGGAGGCCCCTGCGAGGCGGCGGCGCTGAGGGACGCGGCCGCCCGCGCTGCCGGGGCCCTGCGCGGGCTGATGGCCGCGCTGGTCGGCAGCTCCTGGCGCTGGCCGGAGGGCGTCGCATGAGATCCGGAGGACCCAGAGGCCCGGGCGGGCGCCGCGAGTCGCTGGCAAGCGCCGGGCGGAGATTGCGTCCCTCAGTAAACTTGCGTTTGCCAGTAAGTATCCTACAATCATCGGCTTCAAACCCCTACATGCCGTCCGAAACCGACCTTGAGCTCCAGGACCAGATCATCAACGAGGCACTTCGCGAAGCAAAGACGCTCCTTTCCCATCGCGTCGATGGCCAGCCCTTCATAGAGTTCAACGTACGGTCGAGGCTCTACGACTTGGCGCACAAAGTGGCGCCGAAGGCGCGCCGGGGTGAGATCGACACGATCAAGGAGTGGCTAAGGCCGCTGCCGGGAGAGAGGTCCATGGATGTCGCCGCGGGAAGCGGCTTCCTCACGAAATACCTCCACGACTGGACCTCCGTGGCCCCGATCGCGGTCGACCCGAGCCTCTCGCAGCTTGCGGCCCTCCGCAGGAACGCGCCGGAGACCACCGTCGTGCACGGCTACCCGGACGATCCCCTAACGTTCGCGGGTTTCGCCGACGGGTCCATCGACTTTGCGACGAGCCTCGGCGCCATCCACCACGTCGAGCATCAGGAGGCGATGTTCGCCAACGTCGCGCGCCTGCTGCGCAAGGGCGGCCGGTTTGTCTTTGCCGACGTCTGCGCCGACACGGTGGTGGCCGGGCACTTTGACACGATCGTG
>CAYNLL010000668.1:0-1783 GCA_964398015.1 uncultured Opitutaceae bacterium
GAGGACTTCGACCGGCTGCAGAAGGCCGCTGCCTCCGACCGGGAGCTCTTCGATCGGATGACAGAACTCTACCCGCATTGGGTCGCCAACCAGTCCTGGTTGATGTTCGGATTCCCGCCGCCGTAATCCCCATCGGGCGCGACCTCCCTTCCCTACCCAGTCTCAATTCACATCCCACAGAGGAGAACAAAATGGCATCGAAAGGAAAAATCCTGGTACTCGTTTCCAGCGGCCGCGGCTTGCCCTTGAAGGGCGGCGAGCTCTATAGCGCCGCTGGCTACTACCTCAACGAGCTGACCGTCCCGGTTCGCGCCCTCATGCAGGAGGGCTACGAAATCACCTTCGCCAACCCCACCGGCAACACCCCCCAGGTGGACGTCCATTCCGAAGTGGCCGACTTCTTCGGCGGGGACGCCGCCAAGCTTACGGACTATATGCTGTTCCGCGACGGCCTCAAGGGGCTCAGGGATCCATCCCGCATCGCGGACGTCGTCGCATCCGGCCTCGATCAATACGACGCGGTCTTCGTCCCCGGCGGCCACGGCCCCATGATCGACCTGCTCGACGATCCGAACGCCGGCATCGTGATGCGCCACTTTCATCAAACAGGCAAGCCCACGGCCGTACTCTGCCATGGCCCGATCTCACTCCTCTCGGCCCTCCCCAATTCCATCGAGTTTGTCGCCGCGCTGGCGGCCGGCGATACCGCTGGCGCGAGCGCAAAGGCCAAAGGCTGGATCTATGCCGGATACAAGATGACCATCTTTTCCACCGCGGAAGAGCAGCAGCGCGAGCCGCAGGAGATCGGCGGCAAGGTCCTCTTCTACCCCGACTTCGCCTTAAGTACCGCGGGCGGCAACGTGACCGCGCTCGCTCCCTGGAAGAGCTACGCCCTGCAGGACCGCGAGCTGATCTCGGGTCAGAACCCGTTCTCGGATGAAGCCCTCCTGAAGCTTCTGATACCGGCACTCAACGCGCAGAAAAAGCGAGCTGCTTAGTCGGAGCTCTCGCTCCGCGCCCCCGCGCCGGCAACTCGTTCCCGATTGGAGTCCTCAATGAGCGTGCAGGTCGATCGCAAGAGCTATGAGATGCCCCCGAAGGTCGGGATCAGCATCGCCTGTTTCCTCACCGTCACCGACATCAACCGATCGCTCGATTACTACCAGAAGGTCTTCGCCGCGCGCATCCTGAGCCGAGGCGACGGCAACGCGCCCGGCTACCTTCAGCTCGAGAATATCTGGATGATCGTCAACGTCGGAGGCGGGCCAACTCCGGACAAGCCCACCGTAACGCTCAGTGTCCCCGACCCCAATCGCATCAACAGCTTCATGAACTTCCGTGTCGCCGATATTCAAGCCTGCTACGACCTATGGAAAAGCCGCGGCGCCGAGTTCCTCACCCCGCCCATCCCCAAGTACGGCGAGATCCGCTGCTACATCCGCGACCCCGACGGCTACATCATCGAGGTCGGACAAAGCACCAGCCAAACCTACGGCTAACCCTCCACCCGCGCCCAAGGCATGTTCGGGGACAACGCAGCTTCCCTCAGTTTCCCAAAACCACGTATTCGAGGAGTTAGTTAGTCTGGTCAAGTGCGTCCGACTGGTGGTATTCGCTTTATTGCCTCCAGCATCTTGGCAGTTCCCCCGGCAACGCCGCTCCAGCCAAGCGAGCCGCCATCCGCGAAGAAGGCTAGAGTAGGCTTGTCTCCATCGAGATATTCGATCTTGACCCAATTATTTACGAAGTCGTCCGGGACGCTCCATGCCAATTCGACCGTATA
>CAYNLL010000669.1:0-1782 GCA_964398015.1 uncultured Opitutaceae bacterium
CGCCCAAAGTTGCCGAAGCGCTGCCCCAGCCCACCGAAACCCAACTGCTCAAGCTTGAAAATCTGCAGCTTAAAATCACCCTGCTCAGCCAGAACATTCAATCCGCTCAAAAAGAGCAGAATGACCTGATCGGCGACTACAACGGGCTTATCAAAAAGATCGAGTCGGAGCATCCCGGCTTCCGTTTCGATGCCGTTCAGCGCAAACTTGTTCCCATCCCCACTCCCACCACCGAAAAAGGAAAGTAATCACTCTCATGTCCAAACAGCTTTTATTGAATGAAGACGCGCGCGCGGCACTCCTTCGGGGCATGGCCGTCGTCGCTGAAGTCGTCGGCTGCACCCTGGGCCCTCGCGGGGGCACGGTGGTTCTCGGCCGGCCCATGGGGTTCGGCGCCGCCAAAATCACCAAAGACGGGGTAACGGTGGCTGCGGAAAACAGCCTGCCGGATCCCTGGGAGAACGAAGGCGCCAAGCTTGCTATCGAGGTGGCCCAGCGCACCAACCAGGAAGCCGGCGACGGCACCACGGCCGCCACCATCCTGACCCACACGCTCTATAAAGAGGGCATCCGCCAGGTCACCGCCGGGGGCAATCCGCATGCAATTGAACGGGGTATGCGCCTTGCGGTTGATGCGGTCACTGCGGAACTCAAGCGTATCGCCATCCCGGTCGAACAGTCGAACCTTGAAGCACTAGTCTCGGTCGCCACCATCGCCGCCAATGGAGACAGGGAAATCGGCCAGGTGATCGGGGAAGCGGTGCATAAAGCCGGGCTTGAGGGAACCTACTCGCCCGACACCTCGCCGGATGGGAAAAACTCCTATGAGATTACGGAGGGGTTGCAGTTCCAGCGCGGGTTTATCGCCCTTGACTTTATGCGCAACCGCACCCAGGGCCAGACGGTCTTCCAGAACTGCAATGTGTTCGTCACCGACCGGCGCATGATCGACGCCAAACAGATGACAACCTTCCTTGAAAAGTACATCGCCAAGGCAAAAGCTGTGCCTTTATTGCTGATCGCCGGCGATGTTGAAGCTGCCGCGCTCTCGGCTTTGGCTGTCAATAATGAGCGGAATGTGCTGATGGTCTGCCCGGTCCGCACCCCAGGCACCGGAGAGTCCCGCAAGGAAGAGATCGAGGATATCGCCATCTACACCGGGGCGCGGTATCTGCGGGCCAGCAAACAGGACCTGCCGGAAGAGGCGACCATCGACGATTTCGGCTCGGCGCAGGAAGTCCGGATCACTCCGCACTCAACCACCATCATCGGCGGTGAGGGTACCACTAGTCGGGTCGAAGCGCGCAAGGAAGAGCTCCGGGCCCGCATCGCGGATCCGGCTATCTCGGACGTTGAAAAGAGCATCCTCGAGCGGCGCCTGGCTGCGCTCAGCTCCTCGATCGTGGTGTTCAAAATCGGCTCGCGGGTGAATTCGAAACTGCTTGAGAAGCGGGACCGGTTCGAGGATTCCGTGCGAGCTACCCTGGCGGCGCTCAAGGAAGGCCTGGTTCCGGGCGGGGGGGTCGCTTTGCTGCGCTGCCTGCCCGCTTTAGAGGCACTGCGCGATACCACCGCGGGAGATGAGAAGGTGGGTATCCAGATCGTCGCCGACGCGCTCTCGGCACCGTTGCGGCAGTTGGCGAACAATGCCGGCAAAAGCGGGGATGTGGTGGTCGAGAAGATTCTGCCTTGGGGTAAATCCGAATCCTATGGGCTGAATTTCGGCTACAACGCCGACACGGACCAGATTGTGGATATGGTCGCCGCTGGCATCGTCGTCGG
>CAYNLL010000670.1:0-1779 GCA_964398015.1 uncultured Opitutaceae bacterium
GTGGTCGCTCGACGTCGTGCACCCCGAGAGGATGAGCTCCGCCATCGCCGTCAGGGTGGAGACGCGGATCATCTCGGGCGTGATTCGCGCCCAGACCGGATAGAGCGCCTCAAGCCAGCCGAAGAGCGAGGCATCCTGCGCGGCGGGGATCGCCCGCGTCAGGCTCTGGAACATGTGGTGGTGGGTGTTCACCAGGCCCGGCACCACGGCGTGCCCCGCCATGTCGAGGACGCGGTCGGCTTCTGCGGGGAGCTCCGACGGGCCGCCGACGGCGACGATGCGGTTGCCCTCCGCGAAAAGGCCGCCGCCCCGGATCTCCCTGCGCCGGCCATCCATCGTCACCAGGACGTCCGCGTTGCGGACCAGCAGCGTACGTGTCCTGGGTGCCGCCGCGGTCATAACGCCCGAACCGCCGCCCGGAGCCGCGAGAGGCCCTCGGCGAGCGTGGACCGCGGGCACCCGAAGTTCAGCCGGACGTGGCTTCCGCTGGGAGCCCCGAACGGGGCGCCGTCGCTCAGCCCCAGGCCGTGGGCCTCGAAGTGCTTCGACGGGTTCTCGAGGCCGAGCGCGGAAACGTTGAGCCAGGCGAGGTAGGTCGCCTGGATGGGGGCCTCGATCCGCACGCCCGGGACCTCGCGTGACACGAAGTCCACGAGGAAGTCGCGGTTGCCGCGCAGGTAGCCCAGCAGGGCGGCCCTCCACGGCTCGCCCTGTCCGTAGGCCGCCTCGCAGGCCGCATAGCCGAGCGCGTTCACCTCGGCCACAATCCCCGCCGAGGCCCGCGCGAAGCGGGAGCGCAGGGTGGCGTCGGGGATGATCGCGAACGACGTGCCGAGCCCCGGGATGTTGAACGTCTTGCTCGGGGCCATGAAGGTCACGGTCCGCGCAGCGCCTTCGGGATCGACGACGGCGAAGGGCTCGTGGACCGCGCCCGGCTCGAGCAGCAGGTCGCAGTGGATGTCGTCGGACACGAGCACGAGGCCGTGGCGCGCGCAGAACGCGGACACCTTCGCGACCTCGTCCCGGCTCCAGGCCCGGGCGACGGGGTTGTGGGGGTGGCAAAAGAGGAACACGCGCGTGCGCGGCGTGACCGCGGCCTCCAGCGCGGCCCAGTCTATCTCCCAGCGCCGCGCCGCGGTGTCGAGGGCGAGCGGCACGCTCTGCGCCTGCCGCTCCCCGTTCCGCGGAGCCGTCGTGAAGGGGGGATAGACCGGCGAGAGGCTCAGCACCCCGTCGCCGGCCTCCGCGAACGCCCGGACCGAGACGTTCAGGCCGCAGACAAGGCCCGGCAGCCACACGATCCACGCAGGGTCGACCTGCCATCCGTAGCGCGCGGCGAGGGCCGCGACGACGGTGTCGACCGTGGACCTGACGGGCCGTGCGTAGCCGAAGACCGGGTGGGCGATCCGCCGGCGCAGCGCCTCGACGATGGGCGGGGCGACCTCAAAGTCCATGTCGGCCACCCACATGGGCAGCAGGTCACGGCCCTCGTACTTCTGCCATTTCTGGGAGTCCGTGCCGCGGCGGTCGGGTGGCGTGTCGAAGCTAAACGTCATCGGGGCGCCGAGCGAACCACAACCCCCGCGCGATTCCGATTGTTTTTTGCTCGGGTTGCGCGCCGGCCGGCCCCGGCTCAGGCGGGCTCGAAAAGCGGAACGATCCTCATTCCCGGCACCGTGACCAGGCCCTTGTCGGTGATTCGTATCTCGGGGATCACGGAGAGTGGAATGAGGTTGAAGCCCATGTAGGGGAGGGTGCAGCCGGCCGCCCTCCACGCCC
>CAYNLL010000671.1:0-1776 GCA_964398015.1 uncultured Opitutaceae bacterium
GTTCTCGCTCTCGCCCCACTCGCTGGCGATGACGCCCTGGTGTTCCAGCCGGTAGAGGGCCGGGTAGAGCGACCCTTGCTGGATCACCAACTCCGAGCCGGAAATCTGCTGAATGCGCAGCAGCACCCCATACCCATGGAGCGGCCCCAGCGAGACGGCTTTCAGGATCATCAGATCCAGCGTCCCCTGCAGTAGATCCAACGGCCCGTTCTGCTTTTCGTTCCCCATAACGCTCTCTCCTTGACGGTCTAGGAAAGACAATAACGCCTCTCTCCTAGAATGTCAAGGAGAGAAGAGATTATCAATTCTGAATTGGACTTTTGGCGATTTGAGTGGCCACGGCGAATGGCGATTCGGCCGACGAGGAGCAAGCCTAACCTGCCGACCCGGCGAGATCTTCCCAGCCTGCAAGGTCGGCACCGACGATCGTTCTCAAATTGAGTACATGTGATCTCATTTTGAGAACGAAAGCTGCCAGAAACTGAAAACTTACAACTTACAACTGTCTCTACCCGTCGTCGCGAAACATAGGATGCGGAATCAACCGCCGGTAATCTTCCTGATGCGCCCCATCCAGGCAGGCCTCGATAATTTGATGCCCCAGCGGGTCAAGGTCGGGCACCTGAAACTGCTTCAGTTCGCGTGCAAAAAACTCCCGCCACTGGCGCGCGCCTTCTTCGTAGACCTCGATGCCGCCCTGAATCTGTTCCTCGACAGCCAGGAACACCCGCGGAATCATGGAACCCTCAACGCGCAACTGGTGCGGAATATAGCCCAGCAGCGGGAACGGCGCCTCGCGTACCTGCTCCCTGCCGAACCTCGCGCTGCCACGGCGGGCAAGGTATTCGCGAGCAATCCACTCCGCCATGAATCCAACCTTCCAAGCCCCGATGTGCTGGTTGGGCAGCAGCACATAGCGCGTCTCAGGTGTGGACTGAATTTGCCGCAGCAGCAGGTTCGCCTGGTCTACGCGGCGGCCGGTGGCAAACGCCCAGTACGATCCCACACCCTCGGATTGCATCTCGACGCCGGTTTGGGTTTGAATGCTCGGGTTGGCGTGCCCTCGCGGCGCAACCAGCCTCCACAGCCAAGCCAGCGCCGGGCTCAGCACATGTATCATCGCCAGAATCCCATACAGCCGGCTCTCCGCGTGCGTCGGCGGGCAGCGCACCCCAAAGCTCCGGACGTCCACTCTTTGGGGCCCGTCCAGAATGTCTTCCAGCATTCGCCGTGGAAGAATTACCCGTGGATTGGGGCAAAGCTTGCCGGGCGAATCTTCCACATGCTCCCAGGTCAGGCAAGTCCCGCCGGGCACAATGTAGTGGTTGAGAAAGATCAGAGGCTCGGGGGGATCGATGCACAAGCGTTCCAGATTCGGCGCCGTCCCATAACTGTGAATATGATCCACGCGCACAAACCAGCCATTCTCGGCATCCGCCACGGTCAGTCTTCCGCTGGTTCCCTGATTTCCGGGATGCGCGCAGGCCATATCGTCGGCAATCGGCCGCAAGTGGCAAGCTTCGGGCAGATTCAGCGTCCGCTCCTCGTTGGTGACAACATTCCGGCCAATCAGCAGCCGCCCATCTTCCATGCGGTGAATGTGCTCGGTGATCTCGCTTTTTCCGCCACCGCTTGCTCCTTCGTGCATCAATATGAGCTGATTCTCATAGGGAGTAACCACGGCCACAGCCGCGCAATGATTGGTCGTCCAGCCTTCCCGTTCGCCCTTGTCCAGCAGCATGGAGTAGACGCCTTTCTTGGCGCTCGGCCCCGGAT
>CAYNLL010000672.1:0-1774 GCA_964398015.1 uncultured Opitutaceae bacterium
CTCGTGCTCGTTCGAGCGGATCTACTTCTCGCGCGGCAACGACGTCGACATCTACAGGGAGCGCCAGGCGCTCGGGGGGCGGCTGGCCGGCCAGGTGCTCAAGGCGATCGACCACAACTGGTCGGACACGGTATTCGGGTTCATCCCCAACACGGCCGAGGTCGCGTACTACGGCCTGATGTCCGCCCTGCGGTCGCTGCGGCGCGACGAGGTCAAGGCCGCGATCCTGAAGGCGAGCCGGGAGGGCGGCCTCACCGAGGCGCTCCTGGACGACCTCATCCTGCGCAACTGGCCGCGCGCCGAGAAGGTCGTCAGCAAGGACATCAAGATCCGCACCTTCATCGGGCAGGAGTCCATGAGGAACCAGCTGGTGAGCCACGTGTACGACATCACCTACGGGTCCCTGCGCGCCGGCGTCGACGCCCTGGTCTGCGTCGACGACTCGATCGTGCGCGGGACGACGCTGCGCCGCTCGATCCTGAGGATCCTCGCCCGGCTCAACCCGCGTAAGATCGTCATCGTCTCCACCGCCCCCCAGATCAGGTACCCGGACTGCTACGGGATCGACATGTCGGAGATCGGCAAGTTCGTCGCCTTTGAGGCCGTCATCGACCTGCTCAAGGAGAGCGGGCGCACGGAGCTGCTGGGCGAGGTCTACCGGGCGTGCGCGAGGGAGATCGAGCAGAACGGCACCGTGAACCATGTGCGCAGGCTCTACGAGCCCTTCGCGGCTGAGGAGATCTCGGCGCGGATCTCCAAGCTCGTGCGGCCGCCGAACATCGAATGGCGCGGGGAGATCGAGATCATCTTCCAGACGATCGAGAACCTGCACGCGGCCGTCCCCAACCACACCGGAGACTGGTACTTCACCGGCCGCTACCCGACGCCTGGGGGCTACCGCGTGGTGAACCAGGCCTACGTGAACTACTACGACAAGCACGAGGGACGGTCGTACTGACCGCGGCCATGTCGCTCTCCTACGAATCCGCAGGCGTCAGGTACGGTCCGCTCGACGGGTTCAAGCGGGCGTGCCAGAAGGCGGCGCTCACGACGGCTGACCTCCTTGGGGGCCACGGGTTCAGGGAGCCGGCGTCCGTGAGGGGCGAGAGCGCCTACCTGGTCGAGGCCGAGGACCATTTCATCGCGCACGTGGAGGAGGGACTCGGGACGAAGAACCTCGTGGCCGACGCGGTGCAGGCGGAGAGCGGCAGGTGCTACTACAGGGCGATCGGCGTCGACACGGTCGCCACGATCGCGAACGACCTGATCACCTGCGGGGCGCTTCCGGTCGCCGTCGCCATGCACGCCGCCGTCGGGGATTCCGGCTGGTTCTCGGACGAGCACAGGGCGAATGAACTGGTCAGCGGGTTCGCCGAGGGCTGCCGCGCGGCGGGCGCGGTGTGGGGCGGGGGCGAGACTCCGGCGCTCAGGGGGCTCGTCGAGCCCTCGGCCATCGTGCTGGCGGGCTCGGCGGTGGGCCGCATCAAGCCGAAGTCGCTGCGGATCGTCGGCGACGTCAGCGACGGGGACGCCATCCTCTTCCTCGCCTCCTCCGGCGTGCAGACCAACGGGCTCACGCTCTGCAGGAAGATCGCCGAGGGCCTTCCGGCGCGGTTCTCCACCCGCATCGACGGCGGGCAGACGCTCGGTGAGGCGCTCCTTGCGCCGTCCACGATCTACGTCGCGTTCGTCCGCGAGTGCCAGCGCAGGGAGATCCGGCTCAACTACGCGGCGCACGTCACGGGGCACGGCTGGCGCAAGCTCATGAGGCTCG
>CAYNLL010000673.1:0-1769 GCA_964398015.1 uncultured Opitutaceae bacterium
CGCGACCACCTGAACGAGGAGCTGCTCGCGATCCGCCAGCAGCTCGCGTGGACCGCCTTCTTCGTGACCCACTCGGTGGCTGAGGCCGTCTTCCTTTCAAACCGGATCCTCGTCTTCTCCGCAAACCCAGGGAGGCTGCACAGGGAGGTGCGCGTGGACCTTCCCTACCCGAGGACGGCGGAGACGCGCGAGTCGTCCGAGTACCAGAGGCTCGTCGCGGAGGTGTCGAGGATCCTCCGCTCGGTCGAGAAGATGGGAACATGAGCGCCCGAGACCGCAGGACCGGGATGAGGCGCGCGATCGGCAATTTCCTGCCGGTAGCCACCGGCGTCGGCATGATCCTCGCGTGGTACGCCATCTGCCTCGGTCTCAGCGCGGACCAGCGGTTCCTGCTGCCGACCCCCCACGAGGTGGCCAGGGCCTTCTACGACAAGGGACCTGCCCTCTGGGCGGCGGCGCTTGCCACGGGAGGGGGCGCCCTCCTCGGGTTCGGGCTGGCGGTCATCCTGAGCTTCGCCCTCGCCCTCATCCTGTCCCTCTCGCCGCTCGTCCGCGCGAGCCTCTATCCCTACGTGATGATCCTGCAGATGACGCCGATCATCGTGATCGCCCCGATCCTCATCCTCTGGGTCGGTCCCGGCCTGAAGAGCGTGGTGATCATCACGTTCCTCATCTGCTTCTTCCCCATGGTGGTGAACACCACCCAGGGGCTCATCTCGACCGACCACAACCTCGTGGATCTCTTCCGCATGTGCAAGGCCACCAAGCTCCAGGAGATCTTCCTGCTGCGGGTCCCCTCCGCGCTGCCGTATTTCTTCACGGGCCTTCGGATAGGGGCCACGCTGGCCCCCATAGGCGCGATCGTCGGAGACTACATCGCCGGCAACTCCGCCAACGGGCAGGGGGGCCTGGGCTTCCTCACGATCATCTACAGCTCCCAGTTCCAGATGGGGGCGCTCTTCGCCACCGCCGCCGTCGGGTGCCTCCTCGGCTTCGTCTTCGTCGCCGGGGTCATGGCGCTCAGCTGGCTTGCGCTCCACAAATGGCACGATTCCTTCAGCCGAACCGACACGTGATGGCTGCCCGCGACACGCTGAGGCGCTGCGTCTTCGTCCTGCCGGCGGCGCTCGTCGCGCTGGCGGGGTGCTCCAGGACCGCACCCGCCGGCGCGCAGGCGGGAGGACCGGCCCCCCTCCAGAAGATCCGCTTCAAGGTGGACTGGTACCCGCAGGCGGAGCACGGCGGGTTCTACCAGGCCGTGGCAAAAGGCTTCTACAAGGAGGCGGGAATCGACGTCGACATCGTCCCCGGCGGCCCGGGCGTGCTCGTGCCCCAGCTGATGCTATCGGGCGAGGTGGACGTGGCGATGGGCCGAAGCGACGATATCATCGCCTTTGCCGAGCAGGGCCTGCCCTTTGTCATCGTGGGTGTTTACATGGAGCGGGATCCCCAGGCCGTCCTTGTCCACGAGGAGGATTCGGTGAGGACCTTCGCGGACCTCAACAACCGGACCATCATGGTGGTTCCCGGCGAGCACTGGGTGGATTATCTTAAGTTGAAGTACCACATAGCACTTAGGCAAATCCCGTCCAATTTCGGCCTCGCGCAGTTCATGGCCGACAAGACCTTCATCCAACAGTGTTTCGTGACCAACGAGCCGTACTACGTCCGCAAGAATGGGGGCCATCCCAGGACCCTCCTGCTGTCGGAATCGGGCTATAACCCGTACCGCGTCATCTTCACCACACAGTCCTACCTCAAGGACCACG
>CAYNLL010000674.1:0-1768 GCA_964398015.1 uncultured Opitutaceae bacterium
GGAAATCCTGGACTTGGTTCCCTCGCGCGCGTCGGCGAAGCTTCCGGGAAACAAGGAGGCGGCCCGGGTCTGGTCGGAGCGATTCCGGACGGAGACGGGTCCCCTCCCGATGGCCGTGCCCGACGGGAAGGCGGGCGGGATCGACGAGCTCTACCGCCGCTTCTACGCGCCCCTCAAGGCATGGCTCGCGTCAGCCGGAGGCGCCCTGGCGGCCGAGCTTTCCCTGCGCTACAGGGCCTGGCGCCAGGACCGGGGCATGCAGACCTACGCGGACCAGGTTGAGACGGCGCTCTCCGTCCTCTCGGACGGCCAGATGCTCGATGAGATCCGCGCGGAGGAGTGGAGAGTGGTCCTTGACGAAGCGCAGGACGCCGATTCGAACCAGCTCGCGGTCCTGGTCGAGATCGCGCGGCCGCCCGGGGCGTCCCTGGCGACGTGGCCGTACCAGGGCGGGGTGGGGCCGAGGCCCGGGCACTTCTGCATGGTGGGGGACGCCCAGCAGGGGATCTACTCCTCCAGGGCCGACATCCAGAACTTCGAGGATCATGTCGAGGCGCTCGGGAGGAGGGGCACGGGTGAGCGCCTGACCTTTGACGTCACGTTCCGGGCCCCGCGACGCGTCGTGCGGCTGCTCAACGGGACCCTGAGCGCGGCCTTCGGGCGGGAGCGCGCGTACAACTTTGGCGTGCCGCCTGCCGGCGGGGGGCCGGCGAGGTTCCTGCAGGTGGACTATGAGCCGCTGGTCGCGGGGCCCGAGAACCAGGAGGGAGGCGCCTGGACGATCCCGGTGCCGGCGGCAGTGGTTTCGGGGCGCCGAAAGGTCGCCGACCAGAGGCTGGCTCAGGAGGCCCGCCACGTGGCGCGCGTGCTCGCCGCCGGCGGGCCCGCCGCCGTCGGGGCCCGGGAGTGGGGCGACATCTGCGTCCTCGCTCCGCGAAGGATGTGGCTCTTGGTGATCAAGGGCGAGTTCGAGGCGGCGGGGTTGAAGACGGCCCTGCAGATGAGGCGCAACAGGAGCGGTGACAACCCCGTCTACGCCTGGCTGTGCGGCCTGATGGCGGTGCTGTGCGACCCCGAGAACCTGTTCGAGTGGGCGGGCGTGCTGCGCGAGGTCTTTGGCGTCAGCGACGCCTTGATCGCGGGCGAAAAGAGCGCTGGCCTCGTGCGGTGGGACGAGCCGGTCGCGGACGCCGCTCCGGTCCGGCTCGCGTCGGCGGTTCTTGAGCCCTTCCTGCCGCGCGTGGACGCGGAAGGCGAGCCGCTCGGGCGCTTTGCCGAGGACCTTGCGCGGGCCTGTGGACTTTCAGGACGCGCGCGCCTCGCCGATCCCGATGGGGCGCTGGGCGACGAGCTCTCCCGCCTTCTCGCCGAGGCGGCGGAGCTCGGCCTCGCCGGACTCGGCCCGCGCGACTGGCTTGAGGAGCTCCTCGGCTCTCGCGAGGCCTTCCGCTCGGCGGGCCGGCCGGCGGCCGACGCGATCAACATGATCACCTCGCATTCCGCGAAGGGCCTGGAATGGCCCGTCGTGATCCCGATGGGCCTCTGGCGGCGCATCACCCACAGGGACCCCCGCGGGCTGAGGATGGTCTCGGAGCCGGGGGGGGCGCCCCGGGTCGTCTTTGACAGCGACGGGGTGGGTGCCGAGGAGAAGGAGTCCCGGAAGAGGGGGCTGTCGCGCGAGGCAGCCCGGCTGCTCTATGTCACGCTGACCCGCGCGCGCGAGGCCCTGGTCGTTCCATGGGCTGAGGGCCAGGAGGTCGATGGCGAC
>CAYNLL010000675.1:0-1767 GCA_964398015.1 uncultured Opitutaceae bacterium
AATCTCAGCTCGAGCAGGCGGTGGATCTCACTGAAGTCCTCCTCGCCGAGGAGTCCCCTCCTGAGCGCGATGTAGTTGCAGAGGTCCATTCCCCAGGCCACCGCGAGGCCATGCGGGATGCCGTGGTCGGTGACCGCCTCGAGCGCATGCCCGAACGTGTGCCCGAAATTCAAGATTCGGCGCACGCCGTCGTCGAACTCGTCGACCTCAATCACGGCTTTCTTGATCGAGAGGCTCGCGCGGATGAACTCGGCTAGGCGGTCATTGCGCCAGCCCTGAGCATTCAGGGTCTTAGATAGGTCGGCAAATTGCTCGCGGGAACCAACAAGGTGCAGCTTCACAATCTCGCCGTATCCGGATGCGAGCTCGATGTCCGGCAGGGTCTCTAGGAATTCCAGGCAAATCCTGACCTCAGCGGGCGAATGGAAGACCCCCAATTGGTTCTTGAACCCGTTGAAGTTGATGCTCGCCTTGGCACCAATGCAGCTGTCCGCCATCCCGAGCAGCGTCGTGGGCACGTAGACCCACTTGACCCCCCGGTAGTAGACGTGCGCGCAGAAGGTCGTGATGTCCTGGACGATTCCTCCCCCGATCGCCACCACTCGGCTCTGGCGCGAAGCGTTGTTGGCCTGCATGAACTTAAGGGCGCGGG
Organism: uncultured Opitutaceae bacterium; assembly: GCA_964398015.1. GTDB lineage: Bacteria > Verrucomicrobiota > Verrucomicrobiia > Opitutales > Opitutaceae > Palsa-1447. The sequence goes on from CAYNLL010000675.1 coordinate 653, forward strand.
TGCAGCCCTCCAGCGTCTTTTCATCCTCAGTGGCGTCGACCTCATGCACGGGGCGGCCCGCCAGGAGGGGCGCGAGCGCTTCCCGGTAGAGGCCGGCCACTTTCCTGTCGATGATCACCAGGCTGCGAGGTTGTGCCGCCAACGCCTCGCAAAGGTCGACAATCGTAGCGTCAAACACCACTGGGTAGACGCCCTGCGCGGATTTTATGGCTAGGGGGTCGAGACCCTGGGTCATTGTGTCGTGAAGCCCCCGTCGATCACGATCGCCTGCCCCGTGATGTAGGTGTTCTCGTCGGAGCCAAGGAAATAGGCGAAGCGCGCGATTTCGTCGACCTGCGCCATACGCCCGAGGGGCACCTGGGCGCAGAGCGCGGCAATCTGTTCCGGCGTGTTGTTCGTGCGGGTCATGTCCGTCTCAACGAAGCCGGGGCAGAGGGCGTTCACAAGGATACCTTTGGGCGCAAACTCTATCGCGGCCGTGCGCGTGAAGCCGTTGAGGGCCGACTTCGAGGCGCTGTAGGGTCCGCGGCCCGCGCGGCTCACGACGCTGTAGCAGGAGCTGATGTTCACGATGCGCCCCCATCCCTTTTCCGCCATGTGACGGCTTGCAGCCACCGCCAGCATCATCGGGGCAGTAAGGTTGGTTTGCAGGATCCGGTCCCAGTCGCCCACGTCCATGTCCTCCAGCGCCCCTATCTTGTTCTCGCCGGCATTGTTGACCAGCACGTCAACGGCCCCGTGCCCCTGCTCTATGAATCGGCGAACGCTCGCCTGCGACGAGAGGTCCAGCTGGCTTCGCGTCGGAGCGACCACCGTGGCGCCTCGGGCACGGTAATGTTCGGCAATCGCGCGGCCAATTCCGCGGGAGGCTCCGGTAACCAGCACGGTGAGGGTTTTCTTCATGGTTTTCGTATCCGCCTGCAGCGATGCCCTTAGTAAAATACCTGCCTCAAGCAAGCGATCTGAAAAACCGGGCACCCGGCATGTCGGCTAGACCTGACTCCGGTGCCCTTACCTGGATTTTGCAACAGGGCCGTGGTCGCCGGATGCGTGCAATCGTCGTTGACGGCATCGACCTTCGCCACGATGGGATTTGGAGGCGATGGACACCCACG
>CAYNLL010000676.1:0-927 GCA_964398015.1 uncultured Opitutaceae bacterium
TCGGCCCGCGGCCTCCTTTGGAACGCGTGAGAGGTGGGCCCATGGAAGTGAGGTCTTGCCTGCGATGCGCGCGCAACGCATTGCATGCGCGTGCGATCCGCGGCGGCTGCCACCATATCGTCGGCGCGTAGAGGCTCCTTCCCCGCGACGGAATCGGCGAGGAGAAGAACCAGCATGCCACCGGGCTTGAGGACGCGTTCCGCCGACGCCAGAATGCGGTCGAGCTCCCGCGCCCAGGCACCGCGTGCTTCAGCGGCAGGCAGGTCCGCATAGACTCGGCGCGCCCCGATCTCCCCTCGTTCCAGGCCGCGAGCGTCGAGGTCGAGCCACCGGATGCGAAGCGCGTGATGCGCGAGGTAGTCGTAAGTCCCGGCATAGGGAGGGGAGGTCAACGTGAAGTCGATCGACGCGTCGCGGACCGAAGCCAGGCGCCCGGCGTCATCGAGCACCACACGCACGCGAGGGCGTGGCGAAGGAAGGAGCACCTCGAACTCGCTTAGACGATGGGCGAGTTCCTCCGTCTTTCGCACGAAAAGACTGGACGGGTAACCGGCCGCGAGGCGCCGGGGCACCGTCTCTTCCGACGTGTCCCCCTGCTTCCGGCTCAGCTTGACGAGGATCGAGCTGAGAACCATCGACAGCTCGCTCCCGACAGACTCGGCGACCTCACGGATCCCTGCGCGTAGGCCGTCGAGCTCGAGCAACACGTGCGGATCGAATAGCGCGACATCATCCTGCGGATAGCGGCGAGTTGCCCCCGCGCGCGCCCGTCGCCGGGCGTCGGCGAAGGCGGCCACCTGACGCGCGGCGGACACGAGCGCGCGGAGGTCGCTTGGGGAATGAGCTTTAGTCTTGGTCGTCGCAAGACTCACGGCCACTGGATTCAGATCGACGCCCACAGCCGGGCGGCCAAGCCGCATCGCCTCG
>CAYNLL010000676.1:937-1750 GCA_964398015.1 uncultured Opitutaceae bacterium
CGACGAGCACAGTTCCCGATCCGCAGAACGGGTCGAGCACGCGCGACCCCAAAGAAGAAAACGCTTCGACCAGCCGCGCTGCCGTTGCCGGGTGCGTTCGCGCTGGGTAGGTATGAAAGCCGTGGACGTGTGCCCGGTCTTCCGCTTCGGGAGCAAACGTGGCTGGCGCGACCTCTAGCGCAGCTGCCAAGGCAAGGGCCTCTACCCGGCTTCCTCCGAGATCGACAGGCCCCCCTACGTGGGAGAGCGAGCGGCGTTGGCGCAAAGATCGCGGGTACCGCTCGGGTAGCATGACAGCCCCGGCGAGCCCCGTCAGGGGCGCACGATGTTCGTGCCCGGCGGTGGCGTAAAGCTGAACTGGCTCGGCATGACCGGATCGTTCACGCGCGGCCCGTCGAACGTGAATTTGTTCGTGTTGCCCTGCCCGTCGACAATAAGCACCCGCAGGACCTGCGACGTCGCCTGGTCTACGTAGAAGAGAACTCTTTGATAGGATGGGATCGCCGCTTTGGGCGTGCCGATGAGGACCCAGCCGCCAGGGAAGCCGAGGGCCGTTTTCTGCTGCGCCGGGTTGTTTCCATCTATCAGTGTAAAGTTGAAAGCATCGGCCAGCTTGCCGGTACCCGTCAGAAAAGACACGGCAGCCGGGTACTGCGATTGGCTGATGGTCGACTCGTACATCTGCTTGTCGGACGCCTGGTAGACCCAGACAGTCGTTCCGTCGGAGACCACCCGATTGCCAGCGGGTTCCTCGTACCTCCAGCTCATTTTGCCGGGCTTCGAGAAGGTGACGTGGCCTCGGGAGGTCTTCGT
>CAYNLL010000677.1:0-1746 GCA_964398015.1 uncultured Opitutaceae bacterium
CCACGATGAACTCGTTGTACGGCTTGTCGCTGTTGAACGCGTCGATCACGTAGTCCCTGTAGGTCCAGGAGAACGGGTACCTCGGGTCCTCGCGCTGCGGCGTGTCGCCCTTCGTGTCGGCGTAGCGGGCGACGTCGAGCCAGTAGCGCCCCCAGCGCTCGCCGTAGCGGGGCGAGGCGAGGAGCCGGTCGACGACCTTCGCCCACGCGTCCGGCGACGCGTCGGCCAGAAAGCGCTGCACCTCCTCCTCGGTCGGGGGCAGCCCGGTCAGGTCGAAGGTCGCCCTGCGGATAAGCGTGTAGCGGTCGGCAGGGGCGTTCGGCTTGATCGCGCTCGCCTCGAGCTTCGCCAGGATGAAGTTGTCGACGGGAGTCGCGCACCAGGCGGCGTCGGCAACCCCCGGCACGTCCTGCTTCCTGACCGGCAGGAAGGCCCAGTGCTCCCTGCCGACCCCGCCGTAGGCGGGCGAACTGCCCTTGGAGACCAGCGAGCGCGGGTCAGGGGCGCCCCTGCGGATCCACTCGGCGAGGTCGGCGACCTGCTGGTCCGTGAGCCTTTCGCCCTTGGGCGGCATCTGCAGGTCGGCGTCCTTGTAGCTGACCGCCTCGATGAGAAGGCTCGACTCGGGCTTGCCCGGCTCGATCGCGGGCCCCGTGTCGCCCCCGTGGACCATCCCCTCGCGGGTGTCCAGCATGAGCCCCCCCTTGATCTTGTCGGCAAGGCGGCTGTGGCACTTGTAGCAGCGCTCGGCGAGGACGGGCCTAATCCTCGCCTCGAAGAACTGGAGGTCCTCGGCGCTCACCTTCTGCGCCGGCAGCGCCGGGGCGGGGGCGGCGATGTCGGCGCGGCCCGCTGCCGCGAAGGCCGCGACCGCGGCGGCGACGCACAGGGCCTTTCCCCGCGGGTGCATCAGGCCAGGATGGGCTGCACCACGTTTCCCGCGACGTCCGTCAGGCGGAAGTCGCGTCCGTTGAACCGGTACGTCAGCTTGGTGTGGTCGAAGCCGAGCGCGCGCAGGATCGTGGCGTGGAGGTCGTGGACGTGCACCTTGTCGGTCACCGCCTCGGCGCCGAATTGGTCGGTCGCGCCGTGGATCTTCCCCCCCTTTATCCCGCCGCCCGCAAGCCAGACCGAGAACGCGCGGGCGTCGTGGTCGCGGCCCGGATTGTCGTAGCCGTTGCGGTCTCGGGTCGGCTTTCTGCCGAACTCCCCGCCCCAGAGGACCAGCGTCGAGTCCAGCAGGCCGCGCTGCTTGAGGTCCGCGAGCAGGGCGGCCACCGGCTGGTCGATCTCCTTCGCCTTCTTCGTTATCCTCTCCTGGAGGTCCTGGTGGTGGTCCCAGCCGTCATGCCACACCTGAACGAAGCGCACGCCGCGCTCGATCAGCCTGCGCGCAAGCAGCATCTGGTTGCCCTGCGGCGTCCTCCCGTAGGCCAGGCGCATCGCCTCCGTCTCCTTGTTCAGGTCGAAGGCGTCCGTGGCCGCAGCCTGCATCTTGAAGGCGATCTCGTAGGATTCCAGGCGGGTCTCGAGCACCTGGTCGTGCTGCAGCTCGTGCGCCTGCATCGCGTCCAGCCTCTTGACGAACTCCATCTGGCGCCGCTGCTCCGCGTTGCCGACGTAGGGGTTGCGGATGTTCTGGATCATCTGGGCGACGTTGGCCGCCTGCGTGTTCACGCTCGAGCCCTGGAAGACGCCCGGCAGGAAGGCGGACCCGTAGTTCACCGCCCCTCCGGACGGCAGGCC
>CAYNLL010000678.1:0-1744 GCA_964398015.1 uncultured Opitutaceae bacterium
AGGGGCCGAGTCGTTCGCGCGGCCCTCGTCCGCTCGCTGGCGGTCGCCGGCGGCTTTACCCTCGCCGCCCTCGCCGTGGAGCGGCTGCCGGCGGGGGCCGTCGTCCGCGCGGCCGGCATGCTCCTGTTGCCCTGCTGCCTCCTCGCGGTCCTGCGCCGGGAGGAGCGTCGGCTTTCCGCGGCCGCCCGCCGGGTGCGCGAACGCGCCCTCAGGCCGCGGGCTCCTGCTGCTCCGGTTCCGCCGCGGCCGTGAGCTGCACCAGGCTCTTCATCGAGGAGAAATGCTGGCTCAGGTCGAAATCGCCGCCCAGGCCGCCGACCAGCCGGTCGAAGAGGTCCTTCTTCGAGGCCTTGAGCGCCTGGATCCGCTCCTCGATCGTTCCCGCGGTCACCATCCGGTAGACGAACACGGTGTTCGTCTGGCCGATCCGGTGGACCCGGTCCACGGCTTGCGCCTCGACGGCCGGGTTCCACCAGGGATCGAGGAGGAAAACGTAATCGGCCGCGTGGAGGGTGATGCCGGTGCCCGCCGCCTTGAGCGAAACGAGCATCGCGGCCGCACCGGCGGCGCCCTGGAAGGCCTGGACGGGCTTCTGGCGGTCAAGCGTCATGCCCGTCAGCTCGAAGCGGGGCAGTTCGGGAAAGTTCTGGATGAGCGCCGCGCGGACCCGGTCGAGCAGCATGACAAACTGGGAGAAGATCACCACCTTGTGTCCGCTGCCCACGATTTCCGCCAGCTTCTCCACCAGGAGGTTTATCTTGCCGGAGTCCGACAGCGGCGCCTTGAGCCAGGGCAGCATGTCGGGATCGCAGCAGGTCTGCCGGAGGCGGGTGAGGAGGGCCAGAAACCCGAACGACTTCTCCCGCATCGCCGCGCCGACGTCGTCGCCCAGGCGCTCGAGGCCCTCCGTGCAGATCCGGGCGTACTCGGCGCGCTGAACGTCGGTCAGCGGGCAGATCAGATCCATCTCGACCTTGGGGGGCAGCTCCTGGGCGACCTCCTTCTTCGTCCGGCGCAGGATGAACGGCGCGAGCTGCGTCCGGAGCCGGGAGAGCGTGCCCTCGCGATCCGCCCCGAGCGCCGCCTCAAAGGACGAGCGGCTGCCGAGGAGCCCCGGCAGCAGGAACCGGAAAATGCTCCAGAGATCGAGTTGGCGGTTCTCGAGCGGCGTGCCGGTCAGGACGATCCGGTGCCGGGCCCGGACCGCGAAGCAGGTCTGGGTGACCTTGGCGTCGGGATTCTTGATGAACTGGCCCTCGTCGAGGACGGCGTAGCCGAACTCGGCGCCGTCGAGCAGCGCCCGGTGCTTGCGCAGCTGGGTGTAGCTTGCGAGCCAGAGCAGCGGGGCGCGCCGCGAGCTGAAATCGTTGCCCGTCTTGAGCACGTCGACCGCGAAATGCGGAAAAAACTTGGCGATCTCCTGCCTCCACACCGGCACGACGCTCGCCGGGCAGACGATGAGGTTCGGAACCTCGTCGATCGGGCGCGCGGCCAGGAGCGCGAGCACCTGGAGCGTCTTGCCCAGGCCCATCTCGTCGGCCAGCAGTCCGTGGCAGCCCGACTCGCAAAGATGGTGCATCCACTCGACGCCCCGGCGCTGGTAGGGGCGCAGGAGCCCCGGCAGCTCGGGCGGGGCCGGCGATGGCGTCAGCACCCGCTGCCGCCAGGCCTCGATCTCGGGAGAGAGGGTCAGCTTGAGCCGGGCGTCGTTGAAAAGGGAGAATATCAGGTAGGGCGGAAGCGT
>CAYNLL010000679.1:0-1741 GCA_964398015.1 uncultured Opitutaceae bacterium
TCCTCGATCCAGATCTTGCGCCCCTCGGCCTCCTCGAGGACGAGGCGGGCCTTGCTCCGCTGGGAATGGGGCACGGAATAGGCGCCCCTCACGTCGCGCGCGTGCTCGGCGAGCTCCGCCGAGCACGGGCACGCCGAGGAGTAGACAAAGTCGAAATGGACGAAGCGCCTGTACCGGCCGTCGCGGCCGAGAACGCCCTCGAACGCGACCCTATAGAACTGGTAGCCCTTGAGGCCGCTGCGCAGGCTGGGCTGCAGGATCGGGTAGGAAAAGCCCAGCTTGAGGCGGGCGTCCTTGCTCTTAACGCTCCTCAGGTACGTCCTGAGGATCCGCCCCACGAGCTCGCCCGTGAAGACCTCGCCCTTGTGGTCGTAAAACGACCGGACGATCCGGCTCATGTTGATGCCCTTCAGATCCGCCTCGAGGGACACGGTTCCCGTCACGTTGGCCTCCAGCGTGAGGATGCGCCCCTTCTTGGTCCGGAACCGGAGCGGCAGCTTGAAGTTCGAGACGCCGACTTGCTGGATCGGCACGTGGGCCCCCTGGATGGCGTCGTGCGAGGCCTTCATCATGTCCGGCATCGACGCCCGGTAGGCGTCGGACGCGCGGAAGGCGGTGTCGTAGCCGCGCGAAATCCTCGGGGCCATCCCCGACGCCGATGCATGCAGGAACATGGGCTTGTCCTTGCTCATTTTGCGGGTCCCGGGCCGCGGTACTCCGCGAAATTCCGGGGGGTTTCGTAGAGGCGGATGCAATGGAGCGTTCCCGCGCTTATAAGCGGCTCCACTTGCCTCCAGAAGGCGACCACAAGGTTCTCGGTCGTCGGGATCGTGCCCTTCAGGAAGCCGACGTCCTTGTTCAGGTTGCGGTGGTCGCACGGGCCGACGACGGCCCGCTCGAGGATGCCCTTGAGCTTGCTGAGGTCGAGGACGTATCCCGTCTCCGGGTCGGGCCGGCCGCGGACCGTCACCTCGAGGACATAGTTATGCCCGTGCCCGTTGGGATTCGCGCACGGACCGAACGTTCGCGCATTCCACGCCCGGCTGCGGGACGGATTGTACAGGCGGTGCGCGGCGTTGAAATGCACCTGCCGAGTGATGTAAACGTCGCCCTGTCCGGGATCTGGCCTGTGCGCGGGCATGAGGGGTCAGAGGTAGCACAAATCGGTCGCGGGTCAACCCGAGGGAGGAAATTCCATTGCGCCGGCGCCCCGGCGGGCCTGAAGATGTCAAATGGCCATGAGGTTTTGCATCCTAGGCAGCGGAAGCTCGGGCAACAGTGCCATGGTGGTGACGGAGGGGTCCAGGATCCTCCTGGACGCCGGCTTTCCCGCGCGCCGGCTGGCCGCGCTGCTCTCCGCGGCCGGTGAGTCGATCGAGGCCGTCGATGCCGTCTTCGTGACGCACGAGCACAGCGACCATTCCTCGGGCATCGAGAGCCTGAAGAAGTTCCCCGGCATCAAGTTCTTCGCCAACGCTTCAACCGCTCGCGCGGTCCAGAAGACGCTCACCTGGAGTCCACAGTGGAGCATCTTCACCACAGGGTCTCATTTCCAGTACCGCGACCTCGATGTCGAGAGCTTCCCGATCCCGCACGACGCGCAGGATCCCGTGGGGTTCCGCTTCACCAGCGGGCTCGACGGGGACCTCTTCTCCCCCCGGCGGACGCTCGCCTGGGTGACCGACCTCGGTCACGCCCCCCAGGTCGTGCGCGAGCGGATCCGCGAGTCCGACGTGGTCGT
>CAYNLL010000680.1:0-1737 GCA_964398015.1 uncultured Opitutaceae bacterium
GCCCCTCAGCGGTGGCGCGCCATCACCAGGAAGATGCCGACAAGGAACGCCAGGCAGCCCGCGCCGATCAGGGCCCCCGACAGCAGCGGGGTGCCCACCAGGCTCACGCGAAAGCGCGGCGCCCGGAGGCGCCCGCTCAGGCCGGTGACATGCACCCGCTCCGGGTCGTCGAGATCCGCCTGGAACGCGCGGGCGGTCGGGTAGCGGTCGTCGGGCCTTCGTTGCATGGCCCGCAGGACGATCTCCTCGGCCTGGGGCGAGAGCGACGGGTTTATCGCCCTCGGGGCCGCCGGGTCCCCCGTGACGCGCAACTGCGCCGCCGCCCAGGGATCCACGCCCGGGAACGGCAGGACGCCGGTGAGCATCTGGTAAAGGATCACGCCCAGGCTGTAGATGTCCGTGCGCTCGTCGTTCCGTTTGCTGCGCACCTGCTCCGGGGCCATGTACTCGGGCGTCCCGAAGAGCGGCGCAAGCCCCGCCAGGAAGCCGCCCGAGGGCGCGATCTCCTCCGCCAGCCCGAAGTCGAGGATGCACAGGGACTGGTCGCGCAGGATCATGACGTTCGCGGGCTTCAGGTCCCTGTGAATGATCCCGCGTCCGTGGAGGTGCCCCAGGCCCAGGCACACGGCGCTCGCAATCCTGAGCGCGTCCCTTTCGGGCACGGGCTTCGTGCGGTGGATGACGTAGGCGAGCGTGCAGCCGTCCAGGAATCCCGTCACGAAGTAGGGCCGGCTCTTCGCCCCCGACACCGGGACGGGCCGCAGGAGGCACGGGTCGCTCAGGGAGGACACGATGCGCTCCTCGCGCTCAAAGCGACCGAACAAGGCGGGGTCGCTCTCGACCTTCGCGAGCGGAATCTTCACCGCCACGCTCCTGCCGCCGTCGGCCGAGTCCTCGGCGCGGTAGATGGTTGCCATGGCGCTTCGGCCAACGGCCTCGCGGATGACGAAACGGCCGTCGAGCACATAGCCGTCCGGCAGCTCCTCCTCCAGCGGCGGGCCCAATCCCTCGCGGTCGGGCAGGTCCTGGCAGCAGGCGATCCCCGCGAGAAGGGCCGTCTCGCGCGGCTCCTCGCTGTTGGACCCCGGGCCCGCAAGGGGCGACCTCCCATAGTCTGAGACCTCAGGCATGGCTCCATCCTATCGGCCTGCGGCGTCCGCGGTAAGGAAATTTGGAGGCCCTCCGCGCTAAGATTTCATTAAGGCTGGCGCCCCGGAGGGACCGGCGGCCTGCTCCGGGAGAAGCGGCTGCGGTCTCCGCCCCCCGGCCCCGGGGACCCGCCGAGCGCTTGAGAAGGGCGTTGGGGGCTCAAAATGGGCCTCAAAAGGGCCGTTTCGGTTGACGGAACGGCCCGCGCGCAAATCCTTACCTGGATGAACCCTTCGCCGGCCCTGCTGCAAATTGGCGGCCTGAAGAAGGCCTTCGCCGACCCGGACGGCGGGCTGAAGATGATCATCGACGTCCCGGAGTTCTCCCTCGGGGCGGGAGAGCACGTGGCCCTCAGGGGCGAGAGCGGTTCCGGCAAGACCACCTTCCTTAACCTGATCTCGGGCATCCTCGCTCCGGACGAGGGCTCGATCCTGGTCGACGGGACCGACATGGCCACGCTGGGCGAGCACAGGCGCGACCGCCTGCGCGCCTCTAGCATCGGCTACATCTTCCAGACCTTCAACCTGCTCCAGGGCTACACCTGCCTCGAGAACGTGATGCTCGGGATGACGTTCGGCGCGCACGCGG
>CAYNLL010000681.1:0-1735 GCA_964398015.1 uncultured Opitutaceae bacterium
CGCGCATGGTGTTCTCGAGCGCCTGGGGCTGCTCGAAGATCTCCTTCTCCATGAAGTGGGCGTGGCCCCCCATGGACGAGTCCTCGACGGACCAGTCGATCCGATCCACGACGGGCGGGACGTCCGCCTGGTCGAGCGTGCTGATCGCAAAGCCCTTGGTCGTCACGTCGACGAGCTCGCCGTCCTTCAGGTAGACGACGTTGCGGGTCTGGCTGACGATGGCCGAGGCGTCGCTCGCGACGATGAATTCGGAGTCGCCCACGCCGAGGATGAGCGGCGAGGCCTTGCGGGCCGCCACGAGCTCCCCGGGAAAATCCACGCACAGGACCGCGATGCCGTAGGTGCCCTCCACATGGCGCAGCGCCTTGCGCACGCTGTCGAGGAACGGCTCCTGGCCGTTGCGCACGGGCGCCTTGGCAAAATGGTACGCGATCAGGTTGCAGAGGACCTCCGAGTCCGTGTCGGAGGCGAACGTGAAGCCCTTTCCCAGGAGGAACGTCTTGATCTGGCTGTAGTTCTCGATGACGCCGTTGTGGATGAGCGCAAACTTGCCGTCGCTGCTCAGGTGGGGGTGCGCGTTGCGGTCCGACACGCCCCCGTGGGTGGCCCAGCGCGTGTGCCCTATGCCCACCGTCCCGCCCAGGGTGACCTTCGCCGCCTCCTTTGAGAGGTTCTCGACGCGGCCGACCTTCTTCACGACCACCAGGCGCCCTTCCTGCGCGATGGCGACCCCGGCCGAGTCATAGCCGCGGTATTCGAGGCGTTTGAGGCCTTCAAGGATGATGGTCGAGGCCTTCCGGCCGCCGACATAGCCGACGATTCCGCACATGGGCTGGGTGGTTTAAATGGGTGACGCGGCGATTTTGTCTCGCGAAGTGGACGTTCACGATAGAAAAGGGGATTCCTATGACCACCCAAAAACGCGTGCTGGCAGTGATCATGGGGGGCGGCCGCGGGACACGGCTGGCGCCCCTGACGCTCGAGCGGTGCAAGCCGGCGGTGCCCCTGGCCGGGAAATACCGCCTGGTCGACATCCCCATCAGCAACTGCATCAACTCCGAGATCAACCGGATATTCCTCCTGTCGCAGTTCAACACGGCCTCGCTCCACCGCCACGTCCAGGGCGCCTACCAGTTCGATCCCTTCGGGGGCGGGTTCGTCGACATCCTCTCGGCCGAGCAGACGGAGAAGAGCCTCGACTGGTACCAGGGCACGGCGGACGCGGTGCGCCGCAACATCATCCACTTTCGAAAGTACCCACACGACCTGATCCTGATCCTCTCCGGCGACCAGCTCTACCGGATGGATTTCCGGGAGATCATCGAGCAGCACCTGGCCACGGGCGCCGACGTCACGATTTCCGCTAAGCCGTTCCCGACCTCGAAGATCGAGGGCCTGGGCCTGATGCGCGTCTCCGACGACCTCTCGATCCAGGAGTTTGTCGAGAAGCCCAAGGACCCGGCCGTGGTCGCGGGGCTGACGCTCGGGCCCGCCGTCGCGTCGAAGCTCAAGGACCAGTCCAGCGAGAAGCAGTGTCTGGCGTCGATGGGCATCTACGTCTTCAACCGGGCGGTGCTCGCCGAGGCCCTTGAGAACGCGATGACGGACTTCGGCAGGGAGGTGATCCCGAGCCTCCTCGGCAAGAGGAAGATGTTCGCGCACGTCTTCGAGGGCTACTGGGAGGACATCGGCACGGTGCACGCGTTCTTCGAGGCGAACCTCGCGCTGGCGCAGC
>CAYNLL010000682.1:0-1734 GCA_964398015.1 uncultured Opitutaceae bacterium
CGCCTGCCCCATTGTGGGATGGTCATGCTCAGGGCTGGGTTCCTGTTGGATGGCGCCCCAGGATGCCTCGGCCACCGGATCGGCCACCCAGTGCAGCGAGCCCGCTCCGAGAGTAGTTGCCGAGCCGTTCCAGCGCACCCTAGAATCGTTCGAGCACAGAGGAGCCTTCCATGGCATTGACGGTGAACCAAGGAGCAAAGATTTACTGGGATGAACTGGGGGAGGGGGACCCTCTCCTGCTCGTCATGGGGCTTGGTTATCCCTCCTGCGCATGGCATCGTACCCGGCCGGTCCTATCCGAAAAATACCGGACAATCGCTCCGGACAATCGCGGTGTCGGCCGGAGCGATATGCCGCCTGGTCCTTACTCGATTGCCCTGATGGCTTCCGACGCGGCAGCCGTGCTCGATGCCGCGGGCGTGGAAAGTGCGCATGTGTTCGGCTTCTCCATGGGAGGCATGATTGCCCAGGAGTTTGCCCTGCAGTACCCAAAGCGGGTGCGTTCTTTGATTCTCGGCTGCACGTCCGCGGGTGGTTCACACGCGGTGCCGGCCGAACCAGACGCGATGCAGATGCTCCTGTCGCGCGGCAGCATGACTCCGGAGGAGGCGGCCGTGGCAGCGGTGCCGTTCATCTACCACCCTTCTACTCCACGCCATCTCATCGAGGAAGACCTGGCGATACGCAGGCCGTGGTATGCAAAACCCGAAGCGTATGTCGCACAACTGCAGGGGATACTCGGCTGGGAATCCTACGACCGCCTGTCGGAAATCCACTCGCCCACGTTGGTGATTCATGGCGATTCCGACCTTCTCGTGCCGCCAGGCAACGGAAAAATTATTGCGGAGAGGATACCCGGCGCAAAGCTGACCCTGCTCGCGAATGCCAGCCACATCTTTACCACGGACCAGCCGGAAGCGGCACGCAAGGCGATCCTGGAGTTCCTGAAAGCGTGCGCCTGATCACGAGGCCGCGGTTAAGACCGGTGCGTGAAACTCGCTGCCACAGCATCAGCCTCAAGCCACATGCGATTGACGGCGCTGGACTGGGGATGCGATATTCAATTGTTACAATTTCATGAATAATTACAAAATAAGGGCGGCATCGGTCTGAGGTGTCAGCCCCTCCGGAGTTTGCACCCAACCTTTTATGGTCCGCTTTCTGCCACGCGAAACGAAGTTCTTCGACCTCTTTGCAGAAATGGCGCGGAATCTCACCATTGGAGCCCGGCAACTGCGCGATTTGCTCCAGGATTACCGCGACGTTCCCGCCAATGTGCAGAAGATCAAAGACACCGAGCACAAGGGCGACGAGATTGCCCACGCCGTTTTTATCAAGCTAAATTCGACTTTCATTACCCCGTTCGACCGCGAAGACATCCATAGTCTGGCGAGTTCGCTGGATGACGTCCTCGATTTCATCAACGCAGCGGCCACCCGCCTTGTCATCTACAAAATCACGGAGCCTCCAGCCGAGGCCGTCGAACTGGCGAACCTTATTTTGCGTCAGGCTGAGGAATTGGCGAAGGCACTCCCTTGCCTTGAGAAGGGCGATGGACTGCTCAAGTACTGTGTCGAGGTCAACCGGTTGGAAAATGAAGCGGACGAAATCGCCCGCGCCGCCATCGGTTCTCTCTTCGAAACCGAAGCCGATCCCATTCGTCTGATCAAGCACAAGGAGCTGATTGAAGTTCTGGAGATGGCCACCGACAAGGCTGAGGACGCAGCCAACGTG
>CAYNLL010000683.1:0-1731 GCA_964398015.1 uncultured Opitutaceae bacterium
CCCATGAACCCCGGCTTGAGCACGCGCATGAACCCGGCGAGCACGACGAGGTCGGGTCGGGCGCCTGCGACCGCCGCGATGAATCTCTCCTCGCCCGCGCCCTCGAGCTTTGTCCTGAAGGGCGACGGGTCCACGAAGGCCGACGGCACGTCGAACCTGGGCCCCAGGCCGAGGATGGGGGCGCCGGCGACGTCGGAGAATATCGCCGCCACGCGGGCGGAACCCAGGCGGCCTGCCTGCTGGGCGAGCAGGACCGCTTCGGCGTTGGTGCCGCGGCCCGAGCCTAGAATGACGACTCGCATGGGTCCGTGCGGTCGGGACGGCCCGCGGGGGCTAGACCGATCCGGCGGCCCCTATCCGCCGCACAAGCCGGGTCGTGCTGAAGCCGCGCAGGAACGGGAGGAAGACGATCCTCGAGCCGGCCGCCTCCAGCGCCGCACGCTCTGAGGCGTCCAGCGTCGCAAGGGTGTAGTCCCCCGCCTTGCAGTAGATGTCCGGCTTGAGGGCGGCGATCTCGCGGGCCAGGCGCCGGCCCCTGAAGATCACGATCCCGTCCACCGAGCGCAGCTGGGAGAGCGTGTAGGCTCGCGACCGCTCGTCCAGGATCGGCCGGTGGGGCCCCTTGAGCTGCCTCACGCTCCTGTCCGAATTGAGCGCGACGAAGAGCTTTCCGCCGGGTCCGGCGAGCTTGCGGGCCTTCGCGAGGTAGGAGGCGTGCCCGGGGTGGAGCAGGTCGAAGACGCCGTTGGTCAGCACGAAGGTTCCCCCGCTGCGCGCGACGGCGCGGCGGATCGCCACCGCGCGCCCGAGCGCGACGAGCAGGGGGGTGCGGGGCGTGGGCGCCGAGGCGGGCATCTCAGAAGAACTTCTTCGCCTTCTCGAAGAACTTGCGCGACGTCGGCTCGTGGGCGTCGCCGCTGACGCGCGCGAACTCCTCGAGGATCCGGCGCTGCTCGGCGGAGAGCGAGGACGGGACCTCGACATGGACGCGGATGAGCTCGTCGCCGTGCTTGCCGCCCCTGAGCGAAGGCATCCCGCGGTCCCTCAGCCGGAAGGTCGTGCCGCTCTGCGTCGCGGGCGGGATCTTCAGGCTCGCCTTGCCTGTCAGCGTCGGCACCTCGATGGAGCCGCCGAGCGTCGCGAGGGTGAACTTGATCGGGATCTCGCAGAAGAGGTCGTCGCCCTGGCGCTCGAAGAGCTCGTGCTCCTTCACGGTGAGGACGATGTAGAGGTCGCCGGGCGCGCCGCCCGCCGCCGCCGCCTCGCCGTTTCCGGCGGAGCGCAGGCGCGAGCCCGTGTCGACGCCCGCCGGGATGCGGACGTTGAGCTTGGTGGTCTTCGCGAGGCGCCCCTCGCCGTGGCAGGCGGCGCACGGCTTCTCGATCTTGACTCCCGAGCCCCCGCAGGTCGGGCAGGTCTGGGTGAAGACGATGATGCCGCCCGATCGCCGCACCTGGCCCGCGCCGCGGCAGGTCGGGCAGGTCACCCGCTTCGACCCCGGCTCGGCCCCGGAGCCGTGGCAGCGCTCGCAGCTGACCAGCTTGCGGAAGGAGATCTCCCGCTCGACGCCGTTCGCGGCCTCCTCGAGCGTGATCTCCAGGTCGTAGCGTAGGTCGGAGCCGTCCCGGCCGCCGCCCCCCCCCCCCCCCCCCCCCCCCAACAACCCCCCCCAAAACCCAACGCCGCCCCCCCCCGGGCCCAACACCACCCCGGAGATTTCGGTAGGGTGGT
>CAYNLL010000684.1:0-1730 GCA_964398015.1 uncultured Opitutaceae bacterium
TCGCCCACAACGGGGAGATCAACACCCTGCGCGGCAACATCAACTGGATGCACGCGCGCGAGGCGCTCTTCGAGTCCGAGCTGTTCGGCGAGGACACCAAGAAGATCCTGCCCATCGTCAACCCGAACGGCAGCGACTCGTCGATGTTCGACAACACCTTCGAGCTGCTCGTCCTCGCGGGCCGCACGCCAGCGCACGCGATGATGATGATGATCCCCGAGCCGTGGTCCAGCAACGGGGACATGGACGACGACCGGCGCGCCTTCTACCAGTACCACTCCTGCCTGATGGAGCCCTGGGACGGCCCCGCCTCGATCGCGTTCACCGACGGCGTCCAGATCGGGGCCGTGCTCGACCGCAACGGCCTTCGCCCCTCCCGCTACTACGTGACCAAGGACGGGCTCGTCATCATGGCCTCGGAGGCCGGCGTGCTCGACATCCCCCCGGAGGACGTCCTGCAGAAGGGCCGCCTCCAGCCCGGCCGCATGTTCCTCGTCGACACCGCGCAGGGCCGCATCATCGAGGACGACGAGATCAAGCGGAAGATCTCCTCGGAGCGCCCCTACCGGCAGTGGCTGAACGAGCACCTGGTCCACCTGAGCGACATGCCCGACGGCCCCGAGGTGCCCCTGCCGGACCACAAGACGCTCCTCCAGCGCCAGATCGCCTTCGGTTACACCAACGAGGACGAGCGCATCATCCTGACGCCGATGGCGCGGGACGGCGTCGAGGCCGTGGGCTCGATGGGCAACGACGCCGCGCTCGCGGTGCTCTCCAAGCGGCCCCGCCTTCTCTACGACTACTTCAAGCAGCTCTTCGCCCAGGTCACGAACCCGCCGATCGACTGCATCCGTGAGGAGCTCATCATCGGCGCGGAGACGCGCCTCGGCTCCGAGGGCAACCTCCTCAACCCGCAGCCGTCGGCGTGCCGGCGCGTCGAGCTGAAGTGGCCCATCCTCACCAACGAGGAGTTCGCCAAGCTCAGGCGCCAGAACCTCCCCGGCCTGAAGGTCGGCGTGCTGCCCATCCTCTTCCGCGTCACGCGCGGGGAGAAGGGCCTCGCCAAGTCGCTCGAGGAGCTCTCCATGATGGCCCGGCGCATGATCGAGGAGGAGGAGATCAACGTCATCATCCTCTCCGACCGCGGCGTGAACCGCGACTTCGCGCCCGTCCCCTCTCTCCTGGCGGTCGCCGGCCTGCACCACTACCTCATCCGCGAGGGCCTGCGCACCCGCGTCAGCCTCGCCCTGGAGACCGGCGAGGCGCGCGAGGTGCACCATTTCTCGCTGCTCATCGGCTACGGCTGCAGCGCCATCAACCCCTACGTCGCCTTCGAGACCATCGACGACATGATCCGCGAGGGGCTGCTGCCGAAGATCGACCACAAGGCCGCGTGCAAGAACTTCGTCAAGGCCGCCACCAAGGGGGTCATCAAGGTGATGTCCAAGATGGGCATCTCGGCCATCCAGAGCTACCGCGGCGCCCAGGTGTTCGAGGCCCTCGGCCTGCGCCAGGACGTGATCGACGAGTACTTCACCTGGACGCCGTCGCGAGTGGGAGGCATCGGCCTGGGCGTGATCGCCCAGGAGGTGCTCATGCGCCACCACGAGGCCTTCCCCACGCGTGCGGTCAACGGGCACGTGCTGCCGTCGGGCGGCCAGTACCAGTGGCGCAAGGACGGCGAGCAGCACCTGTTCACGCCCGAGTCCATCCACCGCCTCCAGAAGGCG
>CAYNLL010000685.1:0-1730 GCA_964398015.1 uncultured Opitutaceae bacterium
CAATGACGCGCTCGATGCCGCGCTCGCCCCGAGCGGAGGCGACGTCATGACGAACCGACAAACGCTCGGCGGATTGGTTTCGTCCTGCCGCATCAAGGGGCGTCGGTTCAAAGATCCCGGCGACCTCGATGGCGATGGGCTGTTGATTGTCCCGATCTCCATTGTTTGGCCATGACTCAAAGGAGCTAATCAGCCATGACGCAATTCAGCTTCGGCTCGGGCACGCTCATCCTTAAGCGGACCGACCTCGCCAACACGCCTCCCGCTCTGCTCGGAACGCTGCAAGACATAACAGTTGACTTCGACCGCAAGATCGAACCGCTGATCGGCCAGAATCAGGTCGCGGTCGCGCTCGGCGGCGCCGAGCTGAAGATCACCCGCAAAGCCAAGTATTCGCGCATGCAGGCGACACAGTACAACAATCTGTTTTTCGGCCAGCCTGCGGCAAACGTCACCACGCCAGCCATGCTGGAGATGACGACCGGCGAGGCGATTCCTGCGCCTGGCGCAACCAGTTTCACCGTCACCAATCACGCAGCATATGTCGAGGATCTAGGACTGTTCTATGCGGCGACCGGCGTTCAGCTCACGCCGATCCCGTCCGGCGTTCCCGTAAGTGGGCAGTATGTCCCAGGCGCCGCGAACACAGGAACCTACACGATCGCGTCCGCAGACGACGCGCTCGTGTTCACCTGCTACTACACCTATACGATCACGTCGGGCGGCACAAAGATTGCGCTGTCGAATCTGCTCATGGGCTCGATTCCGACTTTCGAGATGACCATGAAGCAAAGCTTCAACTATTTCGGGACGACCAAGGATCTCGTGTTACAACTCAATGCGTGCTCATCCTCCAAGCTGTCATTTCCGTTCAGCAACCAGAAATTCACAATTTCCGAAATGGATTTCCAGGCGCAGGCGGACGCGGCGAGCAACGTGGGAACAATCTCATTTACGGAGTGATGTCGCATGGCGCAAGTCGCACACGTCAAGCTCGGCGATCAGGACTATCAGTTCCCTCGCCTCACAGTCGGCCAACTCGAGGAACTGGCCGTGCTTTGGGAGGACACGGACGCCAAGGGAGTTCCCCTCGACAAGGACGGCGTGCCACTCAAGGGCGCCGCGCTCGTCAAGCATACGCTTGAGGTCGCCCAGGTGGTTCTGCGGCGCGCATCGCCGCCATTTGCAGACGTGCGAGAGCTTGAGTGCGGGATCGATGAGTTGCGCGATGCAATGATCAAGGTCCTGCGCGTCGGCAAGATCATCAAGGATCCCATGCCGGGGGAAGCGCGGACCGGGGAGAGCCCGGAGGACTAAAAAAGTCGGTCGCCTATATCTTCGGGCGACTGCAAACGTGCTGCGGTTACACGCGCGACGAAATCCGCGCGATGTTGTTCGACGAGGTGTTAGAGCTTCTGGACTTCTGGAAGCTTCATCCGCCGCCCTGTGATCTGCTGAGCATCCTTGCTCAAATCAAGGGATGGAAACCGCCTGAGCCGCCCGAGGAAGGCAACCTCGCCGAGCTGCTGGCAATGTTTCCGGGCGGCGTGATCAGGGGCCGGTGACGATCTTGTAGCTCGTCAGGGTCATGCATCCGGCTAAATACCGGAATAGCGCGGGTTTCGCAACTCGCCCTTTGGAGAGCGCCCGAGATGGCTGAGGACGTGCAGGTCACCATAGGCGCACAGCTTGAGGGGCTGCAAGAGGGCGTCGAGGAAGCCAAAGGCGTT
>CAYNLL010000686.1:0-1729 GCA_964398015.1 uncultured Opitutaceae bacterium
AAGCGCGACGTCGAGCTTGACGATGCCCCCCGAGAAGAGCCCGGGGATGTCCGAGAGGAAGATCGGCACGTAGTCGGCCTGCCCGCTGGCGACCGCGGGGCGCAGGGGGGCGCCCACGAACAGCGAGTTCGAGAGGAACTCCTTCTCCCTGCCGGGCGCCGCGTACGGGGCCGGGCCGGCCGTGTGCAGGTGGTAGAGGCGCACGTCCTGCAGGTCCCTGCGCGCTGCCAGGGCCTCGATCAGCGGCGTGGGCGTGGCGGCGGCGCCGTGGATGAAGATGTTGGTGCGGCTGACGATGGACCCTACCGCCTCGGCGGGGGCCACCGCCCTGGAGCGCGCGGCGCGCCAGAACGCGGACATTTTCCTATCGGGGGACGAGGGCACGGTGGATTCGGTCATGGGAAGGGGCAGTATAGCCGAGAAGGCCCCCTTCCTCCCATCATCTAATGGCTAAAGATGCGCATGAATTGGCCCTCGGGCGCCGGGGAAAGCAGGGGGGTTCCAGGCTGCGCGGGCGTCGGGCATCCCTTTCAGGGGAAACGGCTTAGCGCCGCTGCTGGCAGGGCATGGCGGTGCGGCGAGGCGAGGGGCGGCCGGCGCCGCGCCGCGGAGCCGCCGCAGCACAGCAACCCATGCGCATGGGATGACAAGATACGGGGAGCCCCGCATGCTTGCCGGGGCGTAGTGTATGGGTATGGCCCTAGTGGAATCCTGCAACGCGGCGTCGGTGAGCCTCCTCTCTGAGGGGCTGGTCGATTGGGAGCATCACGGTTCCCTGCCGCCCGCTTGGGCTCCAGGCACATATGAAAACGGTTGTGTTCAACAACACGGTGCTGCGCGACGGCCATCAGTCCCTGGCCGCCACGCGCATGAGCACCGCGCAGATGCTTCCCGCGGCGCCCAAGCTGGACTCGCTTGGATTCGCCACACTTGAGACCTGGGGAGGGGCCACGATTGATTCATGCCTGAGGTTTCTCTCCGAGAACCCTTTCAGCCGGCTTGACCAGCTCAAGGCGGCGGCCCCGAGGACCCCGCAGATGATGCTGCTGCGCGGGCAGAACCTCGTCCAGTACACGAGCTTCCCCGACGACGTGGTCGAGGCGTTCGTGCGCTGCACGGCCGCGCACGGCCTCGACGTCTTCCGGGTCTTCGACGCGCTCAACGACGCGCGGAACCTGCGCACCCCGCTGCGGGCGGTCAAGGCCGCCGGGAAGCACGCGCAGGGCGCCATCTGCTACACGATGAGCCCGGTGCACACGCCGGAGAAGCTGGCCGAGTTCGCGGACGAGCTGGTGGAGCTGGGGTCCGATTCGATTTGCATCAAGGACATGGCGGGCCTGCTCACGCCGCGGGTGACCTTCAACCTGGTGAAGGCGATCAAGCACCGCCACTCGATCCCGGTGGTGGTCCACAGCCACGACACGGCGGGGCTCGCACTGGCATCCTACATCGCGGCCATCGACGCGGGCGCCGACGCGGTGGAGACCTCCATCACGCCGTTCGCCAACGGCACGGCGCAGCCGGACACGATCCGCATGCTGGCGGCGCTGGCGGGCAACCCGCGGATCCCCACCTACGACACGGCGGCGCTCTTCGAGCTGCGGCAGTACTTCGAGGGGGTCGCGAAGGAGCTCGCGGCGTTCATGAACATCGCCAACGAGCGGGTCGACAGCGACGCGCTCACGTTCCAGGTCCCGGGCGGGATGCTCAGCAACTTCAGGAACCAGCT
>CAYNLL010000687.1:0-1728 GCA_964398015.1 uncultured Opitutaceae bacterium
CCTGATGAGCCAGGACGAGGCGCTGATTCAGCGCGATTTTTATGGCTCATGGAACGTGCTGGAGGGAGCATTCTTCTCGCGTTCGTTTGACAGGAACGCGACGGTTATTGCTCCCGAGACCGTCGATGAGATGGTCAAGCCGTGGTGGGAACGCTGGCTTGCGCAGGATTGGGCAAGGGGACACTTCTGCCCAACGTACTGGTTTGCCCACGGGGAACTGTCCCCAGTTGAGGTCAAAAAACTGCTTGGGTGGGATGTACGACTCACGCTCAACGTGATTGTGGTTTACCGGGAATACATTGCCGGTGGGGAGACAGCTAAGACGACCGATTCCGCAAAGTGGGCGGCTGGAGACTTCGATGAAGAGGATGTGGCGTCTCAAATAGTCACACGCACCCCAGAATGCGAACGCGCGCAGATGTCGGACTTTTTTCTCTCTCCAGATGCTTTCGGGAAGAAAAACAGCAAAAACACCATCGCGCAGACCGAGGGCGAGATTCTCAACGCGGCAGGGATGCCTTATCCGCGGTCAGCAGACAACGACCGGATCGGAGGCTGGGCTCTTCTATCCAGGCTATTTCTGGCGACCAAGCGCAAGGGACAGAGAAGCGACCAGGTAGTATTGATTTCCGCAAACTGCCCGGCGCTCATAAGCTCGATTCCTCTTGTGATGCGTGACCCGAAAAATCTCAGCGATGTTCTCAAGACCGACAAATCCGCTGCTCGGATCGAAATGGATAGCCTCGATTCGTTCAGATATGGATGCAAGAGCAAGCTGGAACCGGGCCAAAAGCCTAAAGAGGTTGAGGCTGAGGAGAAGTTAAGAGTGTTGCAGGAAGACGGCCTGGACGCCCACTCGCTGAATATCTACAGGATTCGATTCTCGCGGGAGTTGATGGTTCCAGATGAACCAGCCAGGATGGGGCCCAGCCGCGCGACCCGGAGGATGTGATGCAAAACAGCTTCATGCTAACCTGTTACGGAGGAACTATGCGCAAGACTCTCGCACTTTTCGTGGTTCTGCTAGGTACGGCGACTCCCTCTTTCGCTCAGGGATCGAACGGCGGAATACTCTATGCTTCCGACTTTGCGCAATGGAGCCTGCCGCAAGGGACGGGGCCGGCTAACGGGACGATCTCCTGGCCAAGCGCTCAAGTCTGCCAAATTTCAACGGTCGGCGGCTACAGTTTTACGGCTCCCAAGAAGGGCAGACCGCTGACCATTGTGGACAGCGGTACCCCAAGTCATACGGAGACCGTGACTCCATCCAATGTTATTGTTGGCCCAGGCGGGTGCTCGATCACCGCGCCTATGTTCTATACGCACTTGAGCTACTCGGTAAAGAGCGGTACGGCAGGATTGCAAGAGGCCATCGACTACCAGACCGGGCTTCCTCAAGGAGCGGTCATCAATGTGACTCCAGCATGGATATTGGCCGGCGGCGTTACGTCGATGATTACTAGCGCCTATGGAACATCGCTGGTGTCGATCGTGGATCAGCGAACCTCTATCTATGTGCCATACACATGGAACGGATCAGCGTATGTCGCCAGTCCCTTCGGCGGCGGATGCGCCACTACTGGATGCACCATGACCGGCCCGATTGACTTTTCCGGATCTGGTGTGGCGGCTGCTACCGCATCGAACCTTGGCATCGCCCAAGTAAGCGTGATGGCGGCAGGGGCGGCTTGTGATGGCAGCACGGATGATGCGGCGGCGATCAACGCA
>CAYNLL010000688.1:0-1727 GCA_964398015.1 uncultured Opitutaceae bacterium
AAGCCGGTGCCGGAGGAGATCCCGAACTTCAACCAGCTCGACGAGTTCATCTACGTCCCGAAGTCGACGCTGAGCCTGGGCACGCGCCTTTTCCTGAACGGCCCGAAGACCACCTACGCCGGCCAGGGATTGATCCCCTCGGGCGTGGGGCCCCTCGCCCCGTCGGGCGCCGCCAATGTCTCGCGCACCTACATGGACGGCACCGTTTCGCCGG
The DNA here is from genome assembly GCA_964398015.1 of uncultured Opitutaceae bacterium. GTDB lineage: Bacteria > Verrucomicrobiota > Verrucomicrobiia > Opitutales > Opitutaceae > Palsa-1447. Next base: position 215 of record CAYNLL010000688.1, read on the forward strand.
ACGGCCGCTCGGTCCCGACGGTCATCGGCGACGGAGCGACCGTGGACGTGCCGATTGCCTCGGACGGGCGCACCGACACCTGGTCCTACGACAACGCGAGCCAGCTTCTGCCCAACGGGGACATCGCCTTTCACATCTACTCCGGCGAGGTCACGGACACGAGCATCCACGCCACGATGGGCGAGCCGAGCGTCGGGCTTGAGCTCATGCTCGACCGGGACATGGGCAACCTCGGGAAGCACTTCAAGTGGGCCATCACGGCGGGGCTGAGCATCGCCGACATCCACTCGAGCACGTACGCCAATGTCGCGACCACGCTGACCAGCGTCACCGACACCTACGACCTGTTCGGCCAGGTCCCGCCGGCGGCGCCGTTCTCCTCGCCGAACACCGTGAGCCAGAACGTGCTCAACTCGAGCGGCCAGCCCGTGACGACGACGGGCTCCGCAAGCGCGACGCAGACGGCCAACGAGGTGATCCTGCTCGGGAACAAGCCGCTCAGCGAGACGATCACCCCCACCTTCACGGACAGCACGAACCGCTACTTCGTCGAGGGGGCCTACTATACCCTGCGGGTGGGGCCGACCCTCATCATGCCCATGGGCCAGCATTGGACCCTGTCGCTGAGCGCGGGCCCCGACCTGATCTACTCCGGCTCCGAGTACAACGTCCTCGAGGACCTGGTGTACGCCACCAACGAGCCCGACCTCACCCAACTCTACCAGAAGGAGAACTCCAAGCTCCTTCCGGGCTACTATGTCGACGCCAACCTGCGCTACGACCTGAACGACACCACGGGCTTCTACGTGGGCGGCATCTACCAGGGCTCCGGCGCCTACTCCCAGTCCGTGAGCAGCGGGCAGGGCACGTCGTACACGACGCGCATCGACTTCCAGGCCGAGGAGGGCATCAAGACCGGGATGACGGTCAGGTTCTGACCGCCCCCGCCGCCGCGCCGTCGGGACGCTCGAGGTCCGACAGGACCGCCTCGATCGGACGGAGCGAGCCCTCGCGGTAGAATCCGTTTATCCGCGAGATCACCTGCTGGATGATCCCGTCGGGGCACGACGCGCCGCCGGTGACAAGGATGCGCCGGGTGCGGCCTCCGCCGAGCGGGTCGCCGGGCCACAGGGGCCTGCGCTCGACGTGGCCCGGGACGCTCCTCGAGGGGAAGACGTAGTGCTCGACCTCGCGCGGGGAGAGGATGTTCGCCTCGCTCTGGATGAAGAAGGCCCGCTCGCGCAGGCGCTGCTCGCACAGCCGGTAGAGCTGGTAGGTGTTCGAGGAGTTCTTCCCGCCGATGACGAACGCGGCGTCCAGGGGCTCGGCCAGGGCCCGCGTCAGGGCGTCCTGGTTCACCTGCGTCGCGTAGCAGAGGGTGTCGTTCCTGCCCTGTCCTCCCACGCGGGGCTGGGCTCCCTCCGGGTCGTCCCCGAACTTCGCCGCAAAGACGTCCCGCAGGTAGGAGATGATCTCGCGGGTCTCGTTCATCAGGAGCGTGGTCTGGTTCACC
>CAYNLL010000689.1:0-1726 GCA_964398015.1 uncultured Opitutaceae bacterium
GCAGGAGCACCCCGGTGGCGGCGGCAAGCGCAAGGACGACAGCCGCGCACCGGGCCACCTCGAACGGGTTCCCCGCCAGGATGCGGCCGTAGTCCCCGACCAGGGGATGCGGCCACACGCAGAGGCGCAGGTAGTGCGCCACCGCCGTCACCTGCGTCAGCGCATAGGCCCACCAGGGAACCCCGGAGTCAAACCCGGCCGATCCCCCCCGGCCGCCGGTCGTGGCCACGAGGTAGGCCAGCAACGCCCAGCAGGCCGCATAGGAGAGATAAAGCGGCCGGCGCAGGTCCCAGGCCCCGCGGAACGTGCCGGCCACAAACGTCCGGTCGTACAGGAGCACGAGGACGGGCGCCGTCACCATCACCTCCTTGGTGGCCATGCCGAGAAGGCACGCCCCCACCGACAGCGCCGCCCAGGCCCGCGCCCGCGCGCCCGGCGCCGCGAGCCTGAGGAAGGCGTAGAGCATCAGCAGGTAGAAGAGCCCCATCAGCGACTCGGCCCGCTGCACCACATAGGCGACCGACTCCGTCTGCAGCGGGTGCAGGGCCCAGAGGAGCGCCGCGGCGAAGGCCAGCGCGGTGCCGTCCGCTGCCGGCCAGCCCCCGGCGGCGCGCGTCGACAGGGTCCGCCGGATGATTCCGAAGAGGAGCAGGGCTGCGGCCGCGTGGATCGCGACATTGAGCGCATGGTAGCCCCAGACGTGCGTCCCCGACGCCGCGTAGTTGAGCGCGAAGGTCAGGTTCAGCACCGGCCTCCCGCTGGCCGTCGATCCGGCCGGGGGCAGCAGCGACGACGAGAATTGCCGAATCGACGGGTTCGCGAGGATGGACTCGAGATCGTCGTACAGGAAGGGACCGCCCAGGCTCCGGCTGTACGCGGCGACCGTCGCTGCCGCGATGCCCAGAGCGCAGAGGCACGGCAGCGCGCGACTGTCGCCTTCCGGTGCCGGCCGGGGCATCGATGGAGCGTTCATGGCGGGTGGTGGGGTAACTTATTAGCGGCCCGCGGCCTCCGCGACAAGCCGCGCCCAAGAAAAACGGCCGCCCCTTTCGGGGCGGCCGTCGCGAAATGGCCTCGTGCCTGAGGGCGGCGTCAGAATTCCAGCCGTGCGCCGACCATGACCTGCCAGCGGGACAAGTCCGAGTAGATCGTCGGCGTCCCGAGCGTGCCCGGGTTGAACGTGTAGATGTACTGGTTCGTCGTCTTGTTGAAGCCCGTGCCGGCGATCGTCTGCGTCTCGAAGGCGTTGTCGAAGTTGTCCACAAGCCCGGATGCCTTGTCGATCAGGTTGGAGAAGTTGTAGCAGTCGGCGAAGATCGTCACCCGGTAGTTGCGCCAGACGGGGATCTCCTGCTCCACGTGCAGGTTGAGCGTCTCCTGCCACGGCGCCAGGGCGCTGTTGCGGGGGACAATCTGGCCCGCCCACTTGCTCAGCTGCGGGTTGGACGCCAGGTAGTTGAAGAAGTTGGTCTCCTCCGTCGTGCTCAGCCATTCGACCTTGGGGTCGTTCGGGCCGGTCGGGACGTAGAACAGGTCCTCCCCGGTGATGCCGCTCCCGTCGACGTTGCCCTTGAACACGAAGCTGTAGGGGAAGCCGTTCTCCGTGATGAACTGCGCGGTCACCGCCGTCGTCGAGTACTTCTTCTTGAAGAAGTTGAACTGGCGGGTGGCGCTGACGACGATCTTGTTCGGCAGGGCGTAGTTGGACCGGTAGGCGATGTTGTCG
>CAYNLL010000690.1:0-1716 GCA_964398015.1 uncultured Opitutaceae bacterium
CCGGGTCGGCCGGCACGAACCGACGCCCGTTCTGCGGCAACCCGAGTGGGGCCGCGCCAAGGATGTCCGTCACGAAGGTGAACGCCCGGCCGTCCCATGCGTAGAGGTACGGGCAGGAGCCGCTCGGGAGCGTCGGCTCGGTCACGGTGTACACATCCCGCCCGACCGGCACGTCGACCTTCGCCGTGGAAAGGTCGAACCAGTGCACCTTGAGCGCGTCGAGCTGCCTGTGCTGGCCGACGCCGATTTCCAGGGGAATCCGCCGGACGGTCCGGCTGGTGCGCCAGTTGCCCGCCAGCACCTCGACGCGGACCCCCAGGGAGGTGGCGTTGGAGCGGTTGCCGACGAGGCGCAGTTTAAGCAGCAGGTTCTGGCTGCCGCCGTTGTTCCGCCAGAAGCGCAGTCCGGCCTCCGAGCTCGTCACCAGGTCGATGTCCCCGTTGCCGCCGAAATCGGCGGCGACCATCCCGTCAACCGGGCCGGTGTGGTCGAGCCCGAGCTCCGCCGTCACGTCGATGAAGCCGGCGTGGCCGGCGTTGCGCCAGACCCGCACGCCGTCGCTACCGTAGGCGAAAAGGTCGAGCCAGCCGTCGTTGTCGTAATCCGCCAGCATCAGGCCCGAGACATGAAAGCCGTGCAGTGGCAGGCTCAACCTCCGGCCGGGGTCGCGGCCGATGATCTCGAGCGTGGTGGCCGTCGCGATGACCGCCTCCGGACGGAGTTCGTTGTCCAGGTCGCCCGTGGCCATCACCGCCCCGGCGGGCCACCCCTGGGTGAGGCTGCTTGCCGCGAACGCCGCGGCGCGCTTCTTCGCGTAGAACTCGGGCGGAGCGTCCGCAGACGCGATGAAAACCCCCGGAAGGCCCTCGTTGTTCCAGTCATCCGTGATCACCTGCGTGGCACCCCGCATCGCTTTCGGCAGCCCGGAGTCGCTCCAGTTGCCGTCGAAAAAGAAGTTGCCGAGATTGCGGTACAGTCCGAGGCCGGCCCCTCCCGGCTGCACGACGACCAGGTCCAGGTTGCCGGTGAAATCGAGGTCCGCCAGCTGTCCAGCGCTCGCCTTCAGCCCCTCGAGCCCGGCCGCGCGGGTCGCGTCGCGGATCCGGCCGTGCTCGTAGAACTTGAACACGCGCGAATCCTGCTCGCCGAGCACGACCACGTCGTCGAAGCCGTCGTTGTCCAGGTCTCCGGTCAGCGCGACGCGGTACCCGGTCCCGGCGGGCGCGCGCAGCGGCCGGCCGAGCGCCGAGAAATGCCCGCCGCGGTTGTCGAGCAGGAGAAATCCGCCGCCCTTTTCCTGCACGAAAATGCTGGGGCGCCCGTCGTGATCGTAATCGATGACGGCCAGCGGGCCGCGGCAATCGGCCGCCAGCGCGCCAAACGCCGCGGCGGTCTCCTCCGCGAAACGGACCGCAATCCCGTGCGGATCCGGTTGGCTCAGGATGAACGGCGACAGCGGCAGGGTGTACTTGCAGCGCTCCAGCGCGGCCACGGTGATGACCGGGCTGGAGGAACGGGCCATGATTCGCTGGTGTTCCTCCAGCTCACGCGCCGCGTCGTCGGCTCGGCCGGCCCGGCGATAGAGCTGGCTCAACTGGAAATGCGCCGACGGATGGTCGGGCACGGCCCGGATCGCGCTCTCGAAATCGCGGATCCCATCCGGGATCTGCCCGAGCTCCTCCTGCGCCATGCCCATCTGGAAATCGAGCGCCGGCA
>CAYNLL010000691.1:0-1716 GCA_964398015.1 uncultured Opitutaceae bacterium
TGGGAACGACGATCTGCTACGCCTTCATGCAGGCGACCGGGATGGTGAACGACCACGTGAAGACCTGCTTCTGCCACGCGGAATGCGCAAAGCTGCGGTGAACGCCGAGGAGGGCTCGCGTTGAACCCGGTCGGAACGTCGCAAAGGGCGGCAGGCCCGAATCCCGTCCCCCGTGCCTTTCACGGGCGCGCTCCGTTCTCCGGAAGGGCTATCGCGCGTGCGTCACGGCGCAGCCGATCGGGCGGTGCCGGCCGGGGCCGGCGCCTTGAGGAAGCCGCTGTCGCCCATCCAGTCTATCATCCGCTGGGGCCAGCCCCTGATCGCCGCATACTGCGAGCGGTCGCCCATGTTGAAGGCGTGGCGGCCGCGCACGATGAAATGGGCCTCGACGGGGACCTTTGCAGCGCGGAATTTTTCATACAGGTCCAGCGTCACCTTGTCGCAGCCGTAGTCGTCGTCGGTGGCGCAGATGAGGAAGGCGGGGGGGGTGTCCGCCGGCACGGACGACGGCGTCTTTCCTCCGGGGTAGACCATCATCTCGAAGCTGGGGCGGCCGTTGACCCGGTCGATAGGGTCGGCTGCCGAGGGGTCGCCGTCGCCCTTGTCATACGCGATCAAGTTCACGACGCCGCCGCCCGCCGAGAAGCCGAGTATGCCGATGCGGTTCGGGTCGACGTTGAACTCGGCCGCCCGGCTCCGCACCAGCCGGACCGCCCTGTAGGCGTCCTGGCGCACGTTGTCCATGGAGTACGGCGAATGCTCCTCGCCGGGCAGGCGGTACTTGAGCGCGAAGACGGCGACCCCGAATTTGTTCAGGAACTCTGCGGGCTGCCGCCCCTCGGCGTTGAAGACCAGCTCGCGGAATCCGCCGCCGGGGGCGACCACGACCGCGCACCCGTTGGCCTTGTCCTTCGGCGGCAGGAAGACGGTGACGGAGGGGTTGTTGATGTTGCGCACCCAGTAGTCCTTCGCCTCCTCGGGCACGTCCTTGCGGTTCTCGAATCCCGGCGCGCCGTTGGGCCAGAGATGGATCACCTGCGGCTGGGTCTGCGCGGCGGCCGCGAGCGGCAGGAAGAGGGCGAGGAGAACGGCCTGGCTGTGGGCGAGCTTCATAGGGGTGTGGGGCGTTTTGTTTTCTCTGCGGTCAATGCGTGGACGTTCCGCCGTCTTTTGCGGGACGTCAAACACGGCGCGGAGGCTCGCTCACGGGCGCGCCGTCCTGCCGAGGGTCGATGTGAAATGGTAGGTTCCGGAGCCCACCGAAACAACCGCGAACCCGTCCTGCATCTCGACCGGTCCGATGCCGGCCACGTCCTTCAGGGGCTCGCCCCCTTCGCTGAGCGAGCCCGCCGGGCCGACGGGCACCCAGATCCGCGCGGACGTGTTGGCGGGGACCGTGGCGTCGAGCACGAAGCGGTCGGCGCTGCGGCGCCAGGACACCTCGATGCGGCCCTGGAGCGAATCAAAGTGGCCCCGCGCCCATGTGAGCGCCGGGCGGTCGAGCGGCCCCGGATGGATGGTGAACTGCTGGAAACCGTGGCCGTCCGCCCCAGGCTGGATGCCGAGCACTCCCTTGATGAACCATGCCCCGACATAGAGGTACGAACTATGGAGCAGCGAGTCGTGGCCGTCCCAGGACTCGCCGAACGTCGTCTCGCCGCGGCCGAGAAGGTCGCCCCAGCCCGGGTAGTCCGGCTGGTTCACCATCGTGTAGAT
>CAYNLL010000692.1:0-1714 GCA_964398015.1 uncultured Opitutaceae bacterium
CGCGAGCGCGCGCTCGCGAGCGCCACCTCCCCGCTCACCTCGTTCCTCGGGGAGGCCGCGCCGTGAACTTCGTCGATCTCTGGCGCAGGCACGACTTCCGGGAGGTCGCGCGCAGGATCGCGTCGAAGACGCCCCTCGACGTCCGGCGGGCCCTGGGACGCGGACGCGGCGGCGTGGACCTCGAGGACTTCGCCGCCCTGCTCTCCCCCGCGGCCTCGCCCCACCTCGAGGAGATGGCCCAGGCCGCCCACGGCCTCACGGTGGAGCGCTTCGGCCGGACGATGCGCCTCTACGCGCCCCTGTACCTCTCCAACGCCTGCGCCAACGTGTGCACCTACTGCGGATTCAGCGCGCACAACAGGATACGGCGCAAGGTCCTCTCGGACCCCGAGATCCTGGCCGAGGCGCGCGTGCTTCGCGCGCACGGGTTCGACAGCGTGCTGCTCGTCACCGGCGAGACCGGCAGGGTCGGGCGCGAGTACCTCTCGAACGCGCTGCGGCTCCTGCGCCCCCACTTCTCGGGCCTCTGGATCGAGGTCCAGCCCCTTTCCGAGGAGGACTACGGCGCCCTCGCCCGCGACGGGGTGAGCACCGTGCTCGTCTACCAGGAGACCTACGACGCGCCGACCTACGCGCGCCACCACCTGAGCGGCCCCAAGGCGGACATCGAGTGGCGGCTAGGGACCCCCGACCGCCTCGGGCGCGCGGGGGTGAAGAAGATCGGGCTCGGTGCGCTGTTCGGACTCGCCGACTGGCGCGCGGACGCGTGGTTCACGGGGCTGCACCTGCGCCATGTGGAGACCACCCACTGGAGGACGCGCACCTCCGTCTCGTTTCCCCGGCTCCGCCCGCACGAGGGCGACGAGGTCGCGGTCACCCCCTTCGGCGAGCGGGACCTGGTCCAGGCCGCGTGCGCCTTCCGGCTCCTGAGCCCCGAGGCGGAGCTCTCCCTCTCCACGCGCGAGAGCCAGGCGTTCCGCAACCGGGCGGTTCGGCTCGGCTTCACGTCGATGAGCGCCGGCTCGCGCACCAACCCCGGCGGCTACACGAGCGCGCCCGATTCTCTCGAGCAGTTCGAGATCGACGACGACCGCAGCCCTCTCGAGATGGCCGCGTTCCTGCGCTCGCAGGGCTATGAGCCCGTCTGGAAGGACTGGGACTCCACCTACGACGGCTTCAGCGGCGAGAGGCACGGGGCAGGGGCCGCGGCGGCCCCGGGCGCGCTGGCCTCGTAGCGGGAACCCGCGGCCATGGCGCTCACCACCGAGGAGATCGCGCGCTACCAGCGCCACCTGTCGCTCGCCGGCTTCGGGCCCGCGGCCCAGGAGAGGCTCAAGGCGGGCTCCGTCCTCGTCATCGGGGCCGGGGGGCTCGGCTGCCCGGCCCTCCTTTACCTCGCGGCCGCGGGCGTCGGGCGGATCGCGATCGTCGACCCCGACACGGTCGATGCGTCCAACCTGCAGCGCCAGGTCCTGTACACCGGCGCCGACCAGGGCGCGGGCAAGGCGGAGGCCGCCGCGCGCAGGCTGCGGGCGCTCAACCCGCTCGTGCGCGTCGACGCCTTCCCCGTGCGCCTTGACCGTTCGAACGCGCTCGACCTCGTGCGCTCGTGCGACGTCGTGGTCGACGGCTCCGACAACTTCCCGACGCGCTACCTGGTGAACGACGCCTGCGTCATCGCGGGCCGGCCCTTCGTCTACGGGGCGATCCAGGG
>CAYNLL010000693.1:0-1713 GCA_964398015.1 uncultured Opitutaceae bacterium
TGTCCTCGACGCTGTGCTCGGCAAACACCTGCCTGGATACTCGCTTGTAATTAGCCTCAACGGCCTTGCTCACAGCCTCAGTTTCAAGCCTCCCAAGGCCGGAAACAATAGGAGGCTCCCCGTGGTTTTCCAGGTATATCCCGCACTCGTACATGCCGCGCACGTTAGCGCTCAATACCACAGGGAGCCCGCATATCCGTTCCGCCTGCCGCCTGGTCACAGCGATTACTGTACCGCCGTACTACCGCTAGCCGATTCCGCCGCCGCCTGCTCTTTGAGCTTCTCGCCGCCCTGGTTCAGCCATTCGGCTTCGCATTCCTGCATCATGGCTTCCAGGATGCGGTCCGGGCGCTCGGAGCCGACTACGGCCTGAATCTCCGGCGTCTCGTAGAACTTCTTCCACTGCCGGGCGATCTTCTTGCTGGTCTGGATATTGATGGATGCGCCCTTGGCCTCGCCCCTCTCCAGTAGACCCTTCTTGACCACCAGAGCCTCGAACGCTTCCACTGATTCGGACTTTTTGGCGGCCTCGATCAGCTTGAGTGCGTGCGGCTGCGTCTCCTCCCCCCGCGCTATGGCCTTGTTGAGGATTTGGAAATTCACGCGCCCGATAGCGGCAAAGTCGCGGGTAGCGACATCTCCCCAGCGTTGGTACAGCATGCGCGCTTCGAAGCAGGTTTGGCGGCTGACCCCGAACTCTTTCTCGATCAGATCCAGGAACTTCTCCTGGCTCTTGATTCCTTTGGCCTTGTAGGTGTTCTCGGGGTCGTCCTTAGCGATCTTCAGAAGCCGACCGAGGACTGGAAGCAGGACCTGGGTTTGAGCCATGGACTTGCCAATCTGGTGGCCTACGGTCTCCAGGGTATCCCAGTACTGCGTGGCGTCGATCTTGTCAGGGATGGCCATTCCTACGGTCATGTCGGGCCTGACGATCCTGGTGAGTAACTTCTTCTCTTGTTCGGTAGTCGGCGAAAACGGATTAACGTCGGACATTTAATCTCCTTTACGGAGACAAGAATAAGTCGGAAAAGGCGGGAAGTCAAGAATTATGTTTGGGAAGGAGTGAGAAAAAGCGCACGCTCTTGCTGTCTGCGGGCTAGTAGGCCGGGCTCGACCTTACCCCCGGCTACGTCCCATACCAAGAATTGGTCGGCGGCTCCTTGGTAGTCGCCCTGGTTTAGCAGCTTCAGGAGTGTGGATGAGGCAAAATGCCCGCTGCCCTCGTTGTAAACAAAGTCACACAGAGCGTCGAATTGGTTCTGGTTTAGAGATACCGTCAGCCAGTTCACAAAGTGATCCACAACGTGTTCCACCGGTACCATGCGGGACAAAAGCAGCTCGACCCCCATATCCCGGCTGATCGGCTGGATAGCTTGATAGTGCTCAACCTCATCCGGCAGGAGGTCGCAGCCGAATCCAATCATGGGATGACCTTCGTCGTTGGTGATGACGGGGCTGAACCCTTCGTCTTCTTCGACTATAGGCACCAGGGCGGGGCTGGCGGACATGGGAGGGTTGATGGGCATTACCGGCGCTCCAGGCCGCTGCGGTCCTCGTCATCAGCCCGCTGCTTGGCCTCCGACCCGTCCAGCCAATCCTCCGACCCAGAGCCACTATACCCCGATACCCCGGCTCTAAGCCGCTCCGGGATGACATCGCACACCCAGTCCGAGATGCGAACGACGTGGGTTAGGTTGGAATTTATCAAGCCGT
>CAYNLL010000694.1:0-1711 GCA_964398015.1 uncultured Opitutaceae bacterium
CGGGGCTCCTGCTGAGCGGTCCCGACACGGACGCCGCCCAGGCCGACCTGATCCGAGACGAGATCGCCAAGGGGATTGGCTCGAACACCGAGATCATCCACTACTCCAAGTCGGGCCGGAAGTACTACCTGCACCTCGAGGTCCAGGTCGTGCGAAACCAGGCCGGGCAGGTCGAGAACTACATCGCCGTGGAGAACGACATCACCTCGAGGGTCGAGACGGAGAACCAGCTGCGCCGCGCCAAGGCCGAGGCGGACTTCGCCTCGCGCGCCAAGAGCGAGTTCCTCGCCTCGATGTCCCACGAAATCCGCACGCCGATGAACGGCGTGATCGGGATGACCAGCATCCTCATGGAGACCTCGCTGACGGCGGAGCAGAGGGACTTCGTCAACACGATCCGCACGTCCGGGGAGGCGCTCCTGACCATCATCAACGACATCCTCGACTTCTCGAAGATCGAGTCGGGGAAGATGGATCTGGAAAAGCTGCCGTTCGAGCTGGCGCTCTGCGTCGAGGAGGCGCTCGACCTCTTCGCCCCCACGGCGGCGGCGAAGCGCCTGGAGATCGGCTACCACGTCGAGCCCGATGTCCCGCCGTGGATCGTCGGCGACGTGACGCGCCTGCGCCAGATCATCGTCAACCTGGTCAACAACGCCATCAAGTTCACGCCGACGGGCAGCATCTCCATCCAGGTCCGGCGCATCCCGCTGGACGCCTCGGTGCGGCCTACCCCCGCGGGCCGGATGCGCCTGGAGATCACGGTGCAGGACACCGGGATCGGCATTCCGCCGGACCGGGTCGACCGGCTGTTCAAGGCCTTCAGCCAGGTGGACTCCTCGACGACCCGCAAGTACGGGGGCACCGGCCTCGGCCTCGCGATCTGCCAGCGCCTGTGCCAGCTGATGAACGGCGACATCAGGGTGGAGAGCACGCCCGGCAAGGGCTCGACCTTCACGATCGCGTTCATGACCGACGCGGCGCTGCGCCCCACCGAGGTCTCCGCGCCCCCGTTTTCCCCCATCGACCTGCAGGGCTCCCTGGCGCTGTGCATCGAGGACAACCCGATCACGCGCGCCCGCCTCCGGACGCTCTTCGAGTCGTTCGGCGCCACGTGCGTGTTCGCGAACGAGCCCGAGGCGGCGGTCCAGCTGGCGCCGACGCTGCCGCAGACGCCGGCGATCGTCATCCTCGACCTCCCGGACTTTGAGAGCCAGCGCGCCCTCGACCTCACGGCGTCGATCAAGTGCCCGAGGCTCGTCCTCTTCCGCCTCGGCCAGACGCCGCCCCCTGCCCCGTCCGACGGCCTCCCTTTCGCAGCGGTGTCAAAGCCGATCAAGACCGTGCAGTTCTACCAGGCCCTCTCTATCCTCGGAAACAAGGCCGCCGGGGGGGCCCAGCCCCACGTGCGGCCTGAGGACCGCCCCGTCGCCGAGGAGATCCCGCTCTCGGTGCTCCTGGCGGAGGACAACCCGGTCAACCAGAAGGTCGCGCTGCGGTTTCTTGAGCGTATGGGCTACAACGCGGACGCGGTCGGGAACGGGGTCGAGGCGGTGAATGCCTTCAGCAGCCGCAGCTACGACCTGGTCCTGATGGACCTGCAGATGCCCGAGATGGACGGGCTCGAGGCCAGCCGCAGGATCCGCAGGACCGTCCCCGCGGACCGCCAGCCGAAGATCATCGCGCTCACGGCCAACGCGATGCAGGGCGACCG
>CAYNLL010000695.1:0-1710 GCA_964398015.1 uncultured Opitutaceae bacterium
CTTCAGCTTGTCGACTTCGAGGATGAACGCGATCTGCTGCTCAAGCCGGTCTTGCTTCATGCCTCCGGAGTACCGGCCGCTGCGCGGGCTGGCGAGTTCCGATTGGCACGAGCGCCTCCGCTGCGTCGCTCCATCCCCTGTACACGGCGTGGGCCTTGGCCGCAGCGAAAAGGAGGCCGATGGTCGCCAGCGCCGTCAGCGTCCTTCCGGTGGAGGTGGAGAAGAGCGCTGAGAACTGCAGGAGCGTCACGACGATGACGCTCTGCGCCGCGACGACCGCCAGGGAATGCCTCCCCAGGAACGCCAGCGGGCGCGCGACGAGCGCCGAGGGGAATCGGGCGCCCAACACCGCCACCAGGTAGGCGACCGCGCCGAAGTCGCCGAGGCGCAGGAGCCCCAGGGCCGGCTTGTTGAGCAGGATGCCCAACTGCCGGTCGGGCCAGAGCCTGGGCCAGTCGGCGTGGTGCAGCCCGAAGGAATACACGACGAGCGCCGCCGCCGCGGCCAGGATCCAGGGGCTCGGCCGCGCCACCTGGGCTTGTCCGTTGGCGCGAGCGTTCCCGATCACGACGCCGGCCACGAAGACAAACTGCCAGGCGAAGAGGTTGAAGACTCCGGTGTTGATCGGGTACATCGGCGCGCCGGCCATGGGCGGCGCCCACTGCATCGCGAGCCAGACCGCCCCGCTTAGCCCCAGCACGAGCCAGCGGCGCCCGGCCTCGAGGGCGCCGATGACGCCGGGCAGCAGGAGGACGAAGGCGCAGTACATCGGAAGGAGGTCGAGGAGCCCAGGCTGGTAGAGGAGCGAGAGCCCGAGGCAGAGGGAGGTGAGGGGGTGCTCGAAGAAGAGCCGGGGAGAGGTGGTGGAGCAGAACCCGAGCAGGTGTCCGGTCAGCTGGACGCAGACGAAGGTCGCGATGAACGAGGCGATGTGCCACGCGTAGATGGACTTCGTGCGGCCCATCGCCGAGGCGACAAGGCCCTTGGGCCCTCCCTCCTTGAACTTGCGGGTGTAGATCCATCCCGCCATCAGTCCCGAGACAAACACGAAGCCCTCTGCGGAGGAGAAGACCCCAAGCGGCTGGTCGGTCAGGACCCGCAGCTCGGTCGGTAAGTGGTTGACCGTCATGCAGACGAGGAGAAGTCCGCGCAGGGTGTCAAAACGCAGGTCTCGCGAGGCCTTGGGTACTTCAGGCTTGGACTTCACAGGTCTTTGCGGACAGTGGGTACCATGAATCGTTCCACATTGAGGGAGTATCTGAGATTTAGTGCGATTTTTCTGGCGGCCGTAGTCTCCGCCGCCGCGGCGGACTATCCCGGGGCGAGGCGCAGCGCTCAGACAGACGACTATTTTGGCGAAAAGGTTGCCGATCCGTACCGCTGGATGGAGGAGATCGACTCGCCCGAGACAAAGGGATGGGTGGGCGCCGAGCGCGCCTTCACGGCGGCCCAGTTTGGCGGGATGCGCGAGCGCGACGCGATCCGTTCGCGCCTCAAGGAGTTGTGGAACTTCCCGAAGTGCGGGCTGCCCACGAAGCGGGGCGGGCGCATGTTCTACACGAAGAACGACGGGCTCCAGAACCAGGCCGTCCTCTACGTGGTCGACGCGCCCGGCGCCGAGCCGAGGGTGCTGATCGACCCCAACACGCTCTCCAAGGAGGGCACGGTGGCGGTGACGGACATCTCGCCTTCCGACGACGGGAAGCTCCT
>CAYNLL010000696.1:0-1702 GCA_964398015.1 uncultured Opitutaceae bacterium
GCATGTGGCCGTCGTCCAGCACGCCCTGGATCAGGGCGTGGCCGGCCTCGTGGTACGCCGTGAGCTTCTTCTCATCGTCGTCCATCAGGCGCCTGCGCTCGCGCCCGAACTGCACCTTCTCGCGGGCCTCCTCGACGTCAGAGGCGTCGATCTTCTTGCGGTTGCGCCGGGCGGCGAGAAGCGCCGACTCGTTGAGGAGGTTTGCGAGCTCGGCCCCCGACAATCCCGGGGTTCCGCGCGCGATGACGCCCAGGTCCACGTTGTCGGCGAGGCTCAGCTTGCGGGCGTGCACCCGGAGAATCTGCTCGCGGCCGATCATGTCGGGCAGGTCCACGAAAATCTGGCGGTCAAAGCGGCCCGGGCGCAGCAGGGCGCTGTCGAGGACGTCCGGCCTGTTGGTCGCCGCGATGATGATGACGCCCTCGGTCGTGTCGAACCCGTCCATCTCGACCAGCAGCGAGTTGAGGGTCTGCTCGCGCTCGTCATTTCCTCCGCCGAGGCCCGCGCCGCGCTGGCGGCCGACGGCGTCGATCTCGTCGATGAAGATGAGGCACGGGGCGCTCTTGCGGCCCTGCTCGAACATGTCGCGCACGCGCGAGGCGCCGACGCCGACGAACATCTCGACGAAGTCGGAGCCCGAGATGCTGAAGAAGGGCACGTCCGCCTCGCCAGCGACGGCCTTCGCGAGCAGCGTCTTGCCGGTGCCCGGGGGCCCCACCATGAGGATGCCCTTCGGGATGCGCCCGCCCATCTTCGTGAATTTCTTCGGGTCCTTCAGGAACTCCACCACCTCGGAGACCTCCTCCTTGGCCTCGTCGCAGCCCGCCACGTCGCCAAAGGTGACCTTGTCGCGGTCGCGGGTGAGGAGCTTCGCGCGGCTCTTGCCAAAATTGAGCGCCCCGCGCCCCGCCTGGCGAAGCTGGCGCACAAACAGGAAATAGAGGACCCCCATGATGATAAGGATCGGGATGACCTGCGCCGCGATCTGCGTCAGCAGGGTTGTCGTCGGCCTCTCGTTAAACTTGTTCGTCTTCTGGAGGTGCTCCCAGTTCGAATCCGTGAGCCGGCCCGCCGCGCGGAACGACGAGGTCTTGGCTCCGCGCTCGTTCTTGAGCGACGCCTCCTTCAGGTCGCCCGTGATGACGACCCAGTCGCGGCCTCCCGACGGGTCGGCCTGGATCAGCGCCTGGGTGATGTCGCCCTGGTCGGCGTGCTGGATCACCTCATAGACCGTCATCTGCGCCGGCGACACGGTCATCCCCGGCGACCAGTACAGGAGCGCGACCACCGCGATCAGCAGTATGATCCAGAAAAAGAGGACTTTGGGCTGAAAACGATCCGGGGGAATGTTCTTCAACTGCCTACGGGGTTTCTTGGTGTCGATGTCGGGCATCTAGGAGGGAGTGTGACTCTCTAAACTACGTTGTTGTTCCTGCGTTACAAGTCAATGGGCCGTGCGCCCTGTCCCGGCGGCGTCAAACCGGAGCCTGCCCGACCGGATCACCGCAAACCCATGGTTTCCAAGACTGTGCCTGAAACGCGTCCCCCGCTCGACGGCGCGCAGCAGCGCGTCAAATCCCTGGCGGGACAGGTCCCCCGCCTTGGGCTGCAGCAGGAGCCAGCGGTGGAGGGCCCGCCGAGCGACCGCCCGGGGCCTTCCCGCAAGGCGGGAAAGGCTGAGCGCACCGTCGGGTCCGATGGG
>CAYNLL010000697.1:0-1070 GCA_964398015.1 uncultured Opitutaceae bacterium
CCTTGCTCAACCCTCAGCGGTTGATCATTCGCTGCGCGGCCTCGGAATACCGTGCCCCTTGCACTTTGATCTGGGAGGTGGCGATCTCAATTTCGCGGAGGTCTTCCTCCGTGAGTTCGACGGCCACCGCCGCCGCGTTCTCCTGCAAGCGATGGAGCTTTGTCGTCCCTGGAATCGGCACGATCCAGGGCTTCTGAGCAAGGAGCCAGGCGAGTGCGATCTGGGCAGGCGTCGCATTCTTGCGCTCGGCAATTTGGCCGAGTAGGTCAACCACGGCACGGTTTGCCTTCCGAGCCTCCGGTGCGAAGCGGGGAACGGTGTTTCGAAAGTCGGTGCTGTCGAAGGTGGTGTTCTCGTCCATCTTGCCTGTGAGGTAGCCCTTGCCCAGCGGGCTAAAGGGAACGAAGCCGATTCCAAGCTGCTCGAGAGTCGGGATGATCTCCGCTTCGGGTTCCCTCCACCACAGCGAGTACTCGCTTTGCAGGGCCGCGACGGGCTGGACCGCATGCGCGCGGCGGATGGTCTGCACGCCGGCTTCGGAGAGACCGAAGTGCCTTACCTTGCCCTCCTGGATCAACTCCTTCACGGCCCCCGCAACATCCTCGATGGGCACGCTAGGGTCGACGCGGTGCTGATAGAGCAGGTCGATTGCGTCGATGTTGAGTCGCTTGAGCGATGCTTCCGCGACGTTTTTGATGTGCTCGGGGCGGCTGTTCAGGCCCGCTTGCTTCCCGTTGGCATCGAATTGGAACCCAAACTTGGTGGCGATGACCACCTGCTTGCGGATCGGCGAGAGCGCCTTCCCCACCAGCACTTCGTTCGTGAACGGACCGTAGACTTCGGCGGTATCGAAGAAGGTGACCCCGAGGTCGATGGCCGACCGAATCACGGAGATCATCTCTTGCTCGTCCCCGGCCGGTCCGTAACCGAAGCTCATGCCCATGCAGCCGAGCCCGATGGCCGAGACTTCCAGGCCACTGTTTCCAAGTTTGCGCTTCTGCATCGCTTTCTCCTCCTTGACGATGACCGCCGTTCACGGGCGAACTTGTCGGTGGTTATTGCGAGGTGAT
>CAYNLL010000697.1:1080-1698 GCA_964398015.1 uncultured Opitutaceae bacterium
CTGGGTTTTCATGACCGCCGGCGGATTCCACTTACCGGTAAGGACATCAGACTTCGGGGCGTAGAGCCGCATGCAAAGGTTGAACGCTCCCTTGGGCGCCGGCAGCCAGTTGGCCTCCATTTCCTTGCCGGGGCTGTCGTTCTGAAAATACAGATCGAGCGATCCGTCCCCATTGAGCTTGAACGGCATATAACTACTGACCGCGAATCGATTCAGCACGTTGCCCACCTGAAAGCCTTGGCTATCGTAGAGGGTGATGGACCAGAAGGCGTTCACGGGCGGCATGGCGCCCTTATCGAAGTGGAGGACATATTTGTTCGCGCCGTCGAGCGGCTTGCCCGTGTCGTCGAAGAGGTTCAGCGGATAGATCGCGTCCTCCACGAGGTTCGCTCCCAGCCCAAGCTGCGTGACGATGGCGCGCTTCAGGTAGTAATTGCCATAGACGCCCATGGTGTTGGTATTCATCGACCAGCCGTTCGAGACCCTGGCGACCGTTGGCACCATCCACTTCATGAGCTGCTGGGCGTCTGCGGGCACGGTCTCTAGCGCCTTCTTCACGGCTGGGTCGAGCTTCTCGAAGTCGAGGCTCTGGCCAGGCACGATGCCAATGCGCTTCAT
>CAYNLL010000698.1:0-1692 GCA_964398015.1 uncultured Opitutaceae bacterium
AGCCTGTGGTCGAGGACCACCCTGAATTCGTGGTCGTAGCCGGATTCCCCGGAGAGGACGGCGTGGCGCCGGCGCGCCATGAGGGCATCGATCTCCGGCGCCGCGAAGCGTCCCGACGGAGGTTGGGAGCAGCCGGGCGAGCCCATGGGAGCAAAGCAGGGCGCCAGCCTTGTCGGAGGATGGGTCACCTCCGTCCAACGGACGTCATCGCCCTCCCTCGTGGCGCAGGCCTCCCAAATCAGCGATCCTGATGGTAGAAGTTGCTCAGCAACATCTTCGGAATGCCCCCGGTTTCCGGATTCGGGGATCGACTCTGGGGGATTCATGTCGGGGTGTGCTTGGGGGCTGCGATGTGGCCTACGGGGGACCCGAGGGTCGGTCGGTTACCACATCCCCATAACGTCACAGCATGGCGGCCGCATAGGCGAGATTGAACCACAGAGGACGTCGCGAGGCGGGGAACCCTCCCGGAAAGGTCCTTTTTGGCTGGCCCGCCGGGGCCGCGGCGTCGGGCGCCTCCGCTCTTCTCTCGACTCCCCGACAACGGGGCCGTCACTCTAAACCCTCACCCTGGGTTCCATGGAAGCGATTGACGACAAGTACATCCTCGACGGGAGCGTGTCGTATTGGAGCGTCGACCGGGAGAACCTCCTCTCCCCGCGCGGCCTCTTTGAGTTCCTGCAGGAGGCCGCGATAAAGCATGCCGACCAATGCGGCGCCGGCGCCCATGCCATGGAGGAGCGGCGCGAATCCTGGGTGCTGCACCGGATGGCTGTCGCCGTCCGCCGGTATCCGCGGTACGAGGAGAGGCTGCGGATCGTCACGTGGTCGTCGGGGATCCGCGCCTTCAAGGGCTTCCGGGAATTCAACGCCTACTGCGGCACCGAGCTTGTCGCCTCGGCCTCGTCCGTGTGGCTCTACTTCAACCTGGCCACCAAGACCCTCTGCCGCGTTCCCCGCGAGATCGCGGCGGGGTTCCCAACCCATCCGGAAGGCGTGTCCTTCCCCGGGCTCGAGAAAATGAGGCTGGAACCGCCCCGCGAGGGCTCGCCGTCGCGGGAGGTCTCGATCCGGTACTCGGATGTCGACGGCAACGGACACGTCAACAACACCGCCTACATCGACTATCTGCAAACCGCCCTCGCGGCGTCGGGGTTTTCGCCGCGGCCCCGCGTGGTCACGATCCAGTACCTAAAGGAGATACTGCCCGCGCTGGAGCTCGTCACGGTCTGCCTGGAGCGCCGCGGCGAGGACGCCGCCTTCAGCCTGGGCTCGCCCGGCGGCCTTTTTGCCCAGGGGATGGTCGGCTGAGGGGCGCGTCCTCAGACCTCGGCCGGCGCGGGCCGGCGCCCCACCTTGTGGCCCTTCCATCCATAGAAGGCGATGTAGCCGTAGGCGACCAACGGGACAATGTACGAGATCTGAAGGCCGGCGATGTCGGCGATGTGGCCCTGGAGGGGCGGCAGGAGGGCGCCGCCCAGGACCGCCATCACGAGGAGCGAGGACACCTGGCTCTTGAACATGCCCGTCCCGTCCAGGGCCAGCGAGAAGATGTTCGGCCAGCCTATGGAGGTGAAGAGGCCGACCCCCACGATGCACCACATCGCCAGCTTGCCCCCGAACACCATCGCGGCGAGCAGCAGCAGCATGATCGTCCCGGAGAAGATCATCAGCGTGCGCCCGGCGAGGGCC
>CAYNLL010000699.1:0-1688 GCA_964398015.1 uncultured Opitutaceae bacterium
CCTCACCGTGGCGGTGTTCGTGATCTTCTACCGGAGCGTGCTCCTGGAGACGTTCGACCCGGTCTTCCACCGCGCCAGCGGCGGCAGGGGAGGGCTGGTCCACATGGGCTTCCTGACGCTCACGGTGCTCAACCTGGTGGCCGCGATGCAGACCATGGGGATCGTGCTCGCCCTCGGGCTTTTCCTGCTGCCGGCCGTGAGCGCCTACCTCTGGTGCGACCGCTTCATCACGATGCTGCTCGTGTCCATCTGCATCGCGGTGGCGGATTCGGCCGTGGGAATCCTCCTGAGCTTCCACGCCGGGCTTGCGAGCGGGGCCTCCATCGTGCTGTGCCTGGGCCTGGTCTTCGTCCTCTCCGCCCTCTTTAGCCCCAGACACGGGGCGCTTGGGGCGCTCAGACTGCGCTCGCGCCGGCGGCCGTCCGCATGAGGGTGCTAAGGACCGTGCTCGCCCTCGGGCTTTCGTGCCTTGCGCTGCCGGCGCGCGCGGGCGCAAGGGTGCGCGTCGCCACCCTCAACACGGTGCTCACGGAGATCGCGCGGGAGGTGGGGGGCGACCGGGTGGTGGTTACCGGGATCGTGGCCCCGGGCGTGGACCCGCACACCTTTAATCCATCGCCCTCCGACATACGCGCGCTCGTCGACGCCGACCTGGTCCTAGCCTCGGGCCTCAACCTCGAGGGGTACCTGGACAGGCTGGTGGCGAGCGCCGAGCCCAGGGGAAGGATCGTCGCGGTCGGCGACGCGCTTCCCCTTGCCCTGGAGGTGCCCGGGGCGGGCGGGCGGGGCGAAAAGGATCCCCATTGGTGGAACAGCATCGGAAACGTGATCCTCGCCGCCGACCTTGTGAGGCGGGAACTCTCCCTCTGCAGTCCGGAACATGCGGGGGAGTTTGCGGCGAACGCCGAGGCCTACGTGGCGCGCCTTCGCGAGCTTGCCGCGTGGGTGTCGGCGGAGGTGGGGCGGCTGCCTCCCGGCAGGCGCCACCTCGTGACCTCGCACGACGCGTTTGGATATTTTGCCAGGGACTACGGCTTCACGGTGCACGCGATCAACGGGCTCTCGACGGAGAGTGAGGCGGACGCGCGCAACGTCGCGGCGCTGATCGAGCTCATCAGGAGGGAGAGGATTGGCGCCGTCTTCGCTGAAAACAGCGTCGACCCGCGGCTCGTGGAGGACCTGGTGCGCGAAACGGGCGTGCGCCTCGGCGGTACGCTCTACGCGGACGGCCTCGGCCCCCCGGGAAGCGGGGCGGAGACCGTCGACGCCATGTTCCGGCACAACGTGACCGCGATCGTGGGGGCGCTTGCCGGGCCCTAGGCGGCGGCGCTCACCCGTCGGTGTCGTTCCCCTTCGGGTAATTGAACCGGACGCCCGAGAACGTCGTCCCGCGGATCGGGATGCTCCTAATGACGGCGTCAAAAGAGGCCGCGGACTTGAGCCAACCGGCCCTCGCCTGGAAGAGCGACGTGTCTCCCACGGTCTCGCCCGTCATGGGATTAGCCACGGCAGACAGGACCAGAATCCTTTCCTCCCCATTGACCGTTGCCGCGACCTCGATCGAGGGGGCCGCGCACCTGACGAAATTCTCCATCTCGGCGTCCAGGACGTAGGCCTGCAGGGTGCCGGTCGGCGCGTCAAGGACGAGCTCCAGGTGATACTGCTCGTCGCCCAGGACCACCGGGGTT
>CAYNLL010000700.1:0-1683 GCA_964398015.1 uncultured Opitutaceae bacterium
AACGGAGCCCGTGGGCGCGGATCACGCCCTCCGCGGGGCCGTCTTCGTCCTTGGCCCGCCCGCCGCGATGATACGCGTCGACGCAGTCGGGGCAAACCACGGCGCCATCGACCTCGGCCACGTCGTCGCCGTTCAACTTCTTTTCGCACCAGGCGCACTTGGTTTTGCCGGCGCGTAAATCCTCGTCCTTGGCCTGCGCGTCCTCGATGGGCCGATTGAAGCCCTTAATCGGTTCGGGGAACGGTTCATCGCGCCGCACCCACCGGTCCAGCTTGTAGCCGTCGCCAGACGGGTATACGCGTGCTATCGGGTACTCCACACCGTTCAGGTAGAAGCGTTGCAGGCCGCCCGGCGCAGAAACGTCACTGACAGCGGCATACACGTAGTCTCCGCTGCCCCACTTCTTCATCACCCGCACCGTGTCGCCCTGTTTGGCGTCCTCCGCCTTACCAGACCCGGTTTCGCGCTTCACTCTACGGGCGAAGGCGGTATGGTCACGTTCGTTTTTCGGGAAGTCGCCAAGCGGCTTCAAGCCACCCATCTTCGCGATGAGGTCGTCCTCCGCCTCGGGCCGGACCTTCGCCTCCTCGTGCAGCACCTTAGCCGGGCTGGACGTGGGGTTGAGCGTAGGCACCCCAGCGGCGGACTCGCCGAACAGGCCTTCGCCCATCCCCTCGCCCTCGGCCTGTACCTTGTCCGACAGGGATGCGATGAAATCGTCCGTGAGGTTGCTGCCGAAGTCGTTAGTCTCGCTGGCGGCCTTGATCTCTTGTGCAGCGACGCGAGGCGACATGAGGCCGGTGTTGACGCAGACGGTGACGGCGTCCACGGTGGCCTTGGCCAGGTCGGCCTTCTCCTTCTCGTCCAGGACGCGGATCGACGGGAAGTTCAGGGTCATGTCGTCCGGGACCTCGCCCAGCTCGGACATACAGACCACAGGCAGCAGCTTCTCCAACGCGGGCCGGAGGGTCACGTCGGCCTCCGTGGCGACGGTCTTTTCGTACAGACGCTCGTCGCCCTCGCCGCTGTTGCCCAGCCCGTTGTAGAGCCGGCCCCAGAGCAGGGAGACGGGCATCTTGGCGGCGCCGGCCAACTGGAGTTGGAACATTTGGATCAGCTCGGCCAGCCCACCGAATGAATATTGAATATTGGTGAGCTCGCCCTCCTTGCCAAGGACGATGAGTGACTGGTTCGACATCGTCTGGTTGACCTGGGCCATGCGCTGCGCGTAGCCCTCGGCCGCCTTTTGGCTCATGCCCGCGCCCGAAAGGAGTTGGCTCAGGGTCTCTTCCTTCATGCCGATGAGGTTGGCTCGGAAGGAGAGCGAAAGGGCGTTGGCACTAACGTTGTCGTACGCCTTCAGCGACTGGATGACGGGCGCGAGGACCGAGATGCCCCAGTCCGAATAGACGGAGTTCTCAGGCTCCGGCATCCGCGGGCCGCAGAACCGCAGCACGCGCGAAGCGTGGACCTTGAAACTGGAAGCGCCTTTGGACGAGACGGTGTAGTACTCGGGCAGGCCCACGTCCAGGGGCCGCTCGATGTCGTCGCACTCGCTGAGGACGGGCTGGATGCCCGTCCAACGGTCGAAGACGCTCAGGCCTTTGTAGCTGCCGATGGGCACGTCGTCCAGGTTCAGCGGCTGGTCGAGGTCGTGCTCGTGGCCCTTGACGACGATCAGCG
>CAYNLL010000701.1:0-1666 GCA_964398015.1 uncultured Opitutaceae bacterium
ACGGCGTTGACCAGGGTGTCGAGCCCGAGGGTGAACATGTCGTTGATCGACTCGAGGTCCGAGGTGAGGCGCGAGATCATCCTCCCGGTCGTGTAGCGCTCGTGGAAAGCCAGGCTCAGGCGCTGGAAATGAGCGAAGACCCTCTCCCTGAGCTCGAGCAGTATCTCCTGGCCGACACGGCCCGAGCCGGCGACGAAGACCCGATACAAGACCGCTTGGGTTACGGCGCAAATAACGATGAGCCCCGTGATGAGGCACAACGGCGCGTAGTCGTCGTGGCGTACTCCGGTCACCCCCCTGTCGATGCCGACCCCGACGAGATAGGGCACTGCCGTGCCGGCAAGGTTGGAAACAAGGATGGCGGCCGAGACCCAAAGGATCGCCCGGCGGTGTGGAGCGGCGAGGGAACCGAGCAGGTGCCGAGTGCGCCGGCGGAGCAACCCTGTCCAGGCCTGCGGCACATCTTCGACCTGTTCGGCGGCGATCCCCCGCCAGGCTTCGGGCAAGCTCATGGTGCGGTCCGCGAGGTGTCGTAGTCCACGGCCAACACCGAGGCGTAGTCCGGCCGCTCCATCAGCTCGTGATGGGTGCCGACAGCCACCAGGACTCCGTCGGAAAGCAAGGCCACCCTGTTGGCCAGGGCGACGGTGGAAGGTCGGTGCACGACAAGTAGGCCAGTCATATTGGCGAGCACCCCGGCCAGGCTCTCTTCGACAAGTGCTTCTGTGCTCACGTCGAGGGCCGAGAGCGGGTCGTCGAGCACGAGGACCGAAGGCCGGGCGAGGACCGCCCGGGCGAGGGCAAGCCTCTGGCGCTGGCCGCCCGACAGGGCCATGCCCTGCTCGCCGATACGTGTGTCAAGACCCCAGGGAAGCTCGCGCACGAAACCTGCCTGGGCGAGCTCCAGTGCCTCGGCGATGTCAGCCTCCGAAGCGTCGGGGCGGCCAAGAACAAGGTTCTCGCGGACGCTCATCGAGAACAAGACCGGGTCCTCGAATACGACTGCCACGTGCTGGCGCAGCGACTCGATCGTCATGTCCCGGACATCGACGCCGTCGAGGGTGACCCGTCCTGAGCTGACGTCATAGAGACGGGTCGGCAGGCACGCGAGCGTGCTCTTGCCCGAGCCGGTCAGACCGACAATCGCAACCGTCTCGCCGGGCTCGATAGCGAGGTTGATATCCCGCAGCACCGGGGCAGCTCCGCCCGGGTATGTGAAGCCGACATGCTCGAAGACGAGCCGACCCTGGGAGCTGGAGTGCACTACGGCGCCAGCGTGGTCGTCCACGACCATCGCCGCGTCAAACACGTCGTAGACGCGGTCGGCCGCCGTCGCCGCCTCTTGGGCCATCGACAGTATCCAGCCCAGGTCGATTATTGGGAATTGCAAGAGGACGAGCAGAGTCGTAAAGGCGACGAGGGCGCCAAGAGACAACGAGCCGTGGGCGACGGCGATGCCACCTATCAAGACGGCCAGCGCCATGGAGAGATTGGGGACAAGGGTGAGGAGACCCCAAAAACGGGCCCGCAACTGCACCATCTCGAGCGCCGATCCGCGAAGGGTGCGAGCCGAGGCGCCGAAACGGTCCTGCATCAGTGGCCCGCGCCCGAAGGCCTTGACGACGCGCATACCGCTCGCGGCCTCCTCGGTCAAGGTGGCGAGGTC
>CAYNLL010000702.1:0-1662 GCA_964398015.1 uncultured Opitutaceae bacterium
TGCTCTGGCCGCTCTTCCCCGGGCAGCTGCACGCGGCGGCGACACCCCTCCTCTGGTTTGCCCTCGGCGGCGTTGTTCTCGGCGCCTTTGCGGCGATGCGCCAGACGGACCTCAAGCGGATGATCGCCTACTCGTCGATCAACCATGTGAGCTACTGCCTCCTGGCGCTCTTCGCGGTCTCGGCAGCGACGGGGCGGACAGGCCTGACGAGCGAGGCTTCGGCGGCGGCCCTCGGCGGCGCCCTCCTGCAGATTTTCAACCACGGCATCTCGGTGGCCGCGCTGTTCTACTGCATCGGCCTTCTGGAGGCCCGCTCAGGGGGCCTCAGGGGACTGGGCGACTTCGGCGGCGTGCGCGCCGCAGCTCCGGTGCTTGCGGGGCTCTGCGGAATCGCCATGTTCTCGTCACTCGGCCTCCCCGGGCTCAACGGCTTCGTGGGTGAGTTCCTGATCTTCCGGGGCGTTTGGGGCCTGGCGCCCTGGGCGGCCGCGACGGCCTGCCTGGGCCTCTTCGCCACCGCTTTCTTCCTCCTGACGTTCTGGCAGCGCGTGTTCCACGGGCCGCGCGCGGGCGCGGCCACGGGACCGTTCCCGGATGTCGGCCGGCGGGACCTCGCCGTGCTCGTCCCGCTGGTGGCGCTGATGTTCGTCCTCGGCGTGCTGCCCCACCTCATGACCGGCCTCTTCAACCCGCTCGTGACCTCCTGGGCCAATCATCTGTCGCTTCCATGAGTCTCCTTCCCTGGACTATCTACCTCTCGCTTGCCGGCGCCCTGTTGGCGCTGGCGGGTGGCCGGCGCTCCCCGGGCGCGGCCCGGTGGATCGCGCTCGTCGCCGCCTCCGTCCCGTGGATCGTAACGCTCCTGGCCGCCACCCGATTTGTGCCGGGACCGGGGCTCCAGACCCTGGTCGATGCGCCATGGATCCCCGCGATGGGCGTGCGCTACCACCTGGCGGCCGACGGCATAAGCCTAACCCTCCTCGTGCTCACCGGGCTCGCAGCGACCGCCGGCGTCCTCTTTTCGTGGAACATCAACGAGCGGACGGGCGAGTTCTTCGCCTTCTTCCTTGTCCTCGTCGCCGGGGTCTACGGCGTCTTCCTCAGCGCCGACGCGCTCCTCTTCTTCGTATTCTATGAGATCGCGATCGTTCCGAAGTACTTCCTGATCGCCATCTGGGGCTCGACGAACCGCGAGTACGCCGCGATGAAGCTCGCGCTCTATTCCTTTGCGGGCAGCGCCATGGTGCTGGCGGGCCTGCTGATCGTCTATGCCTGCGGCGGCTCCCACTCCTTCGGCTTTGCCGACCTCGCTCAGGCCGCGGCGACGCTCCCTCCTCACCAGCAGGTCTTCACCTTTGCGCTCGTTTTCTTCGGCTTCGCCACGCTCGCCGGCATCTTTCCCCTCCACACCTGGGCGCCCACGGGCCACGTGGCCGCCCCGACGGCCGCCTCCATGCTGCTCGCGGGCGTCGTGATGAAGCTCGGCGCCTACGGCTGCCTGCGGGTCGCGCTGCCCCTCTCGCCTCTGGGATTCGCCGCTCTCCAGACCCCCATCGCTTGGCTCGCCATCGTCGGGATCGTCTATGCGGGGCTGGTCGCCCTCGTCCAGCAGGACCTCAAGTTCGTGATCGGCTACTCCAGCGTGAGCCACATGGGCTTTGT
>CAYNLL010000703.1:0-1648 GCA_964398015.1 uncultured Opitutaceae bacterium
GATGATCAGGACGAGGAATTTGGAGATGTATTCGATCGTGCCGATCGCAGGCCAGCCCTCGCGGGGGATAGAGCCGCCCAGGCCTTGCGCGCTCCCCACCGACCACCACGGGGTGGTGGCAGAAGGTGGGGGCGCTGCGACCTGGGCGGACATCCTTTGGGCTTCCTAGCTTCCGAGCAGGGCGGTGACCTGGGCGTCGGCCTCGGCTGCCTTGTCGGTGAGCTCGTCGCGCTTGGCGCGAAGCGTGCGGGCGAGGCGCACGTAGCGCCCGGCCGCGAGATCGCGCTTGCACTCATCGGTGAGCGCCGCTTCAGCCTGCTCGGGGGTGATCACCGGGGGGGCGGGAGCCTCCGGCTCAGCCGCGGTCTCGGTCTCAGTGGTCGCCGCTGCAGCACTTGCAGCCTCCGCCGCGGCCTGGGCCGCCGCTGCCTGCTCGATCACATTCGGGTCGACCTCGACCTGGCCCGTGCTCGCAGCTGCGGGCACGTCTACTGGGGTTGGTTCGGGTGACATTCGTGCTCCTCCTATTTCTTCGCCTTAGTCTTCTTGACGTTGTGGGTTCGCCGGATCGCCTGGGAGTGCTTGTATGCCTTCTGGGCGGCGGCTTTGTGACCGCTCTTCTTGAGGGCGGCAGCATGCTTTTCGAGTTTCGTCGCCTTGGCGGCCCAGGTGTTGCGGGTCTGCCCCGAGCTCTTAGTGTGGCCGCCGGTGCCGGACGTCTTGTTTTCGGGCCCGGCGGGGGCGGCCGGCTGTTTGGCTTCGGGGCCTTCGGGGCCCGGTTCACCCTGCACTCCCGGTTCACCCTGCACTCCCTGTTCGCCGGCTTCCATGGTCGACCCGGCGGCGGCGGGGGTGCCGGAGGCCGTCGGGTAGCTGTAGGCGGAGGGGTAGGTGCTGGCGAGGGCTTCTTCTGATTCGCGACGCTTTTCGGCCGCGGCTTCGGGGTTAGCTTCGCTCTTGGAGCGCATGTAGAGATAGAGGGCGGCGATGGCGACGATCGCGCCCCCGATCAGCAGGACTTTCTTTTTTTTGGGAGTCAGGTGTTTGAACATCAGATCCTCCCGGGCGAAGGGAGGCTCGCGGCTGGGCGCATCGGAGCCGCTTCAACAATCTGGCCGTCTGAGGCGGTCTGATTCGCGGCCTGGGGGGCGTTGCCGGTGACGTTTACGCCGGCGCGCAGTTCTTCGTCGCCATTGATCTCGGCGGTGGAGGCGTTTTCCCAGTCGACGGGCTGGGGGAGCACGGTGCCGGCATAGGTCTCCTGGGAGTTGCCGTGGGAAGTGGTCCAGCCAGTGCGGATCGCGGAGGATGCCTCGAGGAGGCCGACAAAGAACTCGCGCAGGCCGGTGCCGTTCAGGTCCTGAGGGGGGACGCCGGAGCCCGTCTCGGGGCCCCCGGGCGCTTCGGGGGGCAGTGGGATCGCCATCGGGCCCATCGCCGCGGCGCTCCCGCGCGAGGGGAAGCGCTGGCGCTGGCTCAACATGTCAGCGCCCCTGCAGGGCCTTGATCGTGCCCTGCACTCCATGGAAGGCAGTCCCGCCAACGGAGCTCGCGCCCTTGGCGTAGCGGAGCACGAGGAACATCGCGACCAAAACGAGGATCACATAGAACAGTTCTTTTACGCCTTGTTTCATAGGCCTGTGGGGAG
>CAYNLL010000704.1:0-1647 GCA_964398015.1 uncultured Opitutaceae bacterium
CCGACCGCCTGAAGAAGCTGAGCCCTTCCTTCGAGGGGGAGTACGCCGTCGTGCTCCACGACGGGACAAAGCTCAGGCTGAGCCGGGGCTATCAGGACCGAATCAGGGCGCTGCTGGGCCGGGTCGACTGAGGCGCACCCCTTCCGCCGCCCCTTTGGGCCCAAGGCGCGGTGCCGGACGTTCGCACTCGGCCGTAGCCCGGACATCGGGAGCTGGCCGCGCCCATGGGCAGCCGTCACTCCCCGACCAGGCGGACGGCCGCGGGCTCGTCCTCGTCGATCGCCGAGAACCGGCCCACCGCGGGATCCAGGAAAAAATTGTCGTTTCTGTCGTCGTTTGCCGTCGAGACCTCGCCGATGATGCACTCCTCGGACGAGGGCCAAAACCCGTGCCACATGCCGGGGATGAGCGTCACCCTCGAGCCTGCGGCGAGGACCACGTCGTGTCCCGGCGCCACACGGGATATCTCCCCGTCGACCTGAACCTCGAAGGCATTGGGCATCGGCGCGCCCTCGGTGGGCTTCACCGGCCACAGGCGGAGCGTGAGCTCGCCCGCGCGGCAGATGATGTCCTCCTTCTTTCGGGCGTGGGTGTGGCAGGGCGTCATCTGGCCGCGCCGGGCGTACATCAGCTTCTCGCAATACTCGGGCTCGGTCGCCAGGTTCACGAGCGTGAGGCCGCAGCGGTCGAAGTCGCCCAGGCCGAAATCGGTAATGTCCCACCTGGGCCGCGGAGGAAGCTGCCAGTAGTGGAGCGCGAAGCACCTGAGGGCGTCCCGGTAGGCGCGGTTGACGGCGGATCGCTTCATTGGGTCGGCCCAAGACCTAGTTTGGGCGCCCGCTGAGGTCAACCTGGGGACCGGAATCGTCCGGGGTATCGACAAGCGGCGCATGTTCCTCCAAGGTCGGGATTCAACAGCCGCCCGCGAAGTCCCCCGAGCCGGGCGCTGGCACGGGTGCGTTTACCCTCGCCCCCACCCACGCAAAGTACCCCAAGTCATAGGAACGCACCCCTCCGGCATGAAGCGCCTCCTCGTCCTCGTCGCCTTCCAGGCCTCGGCTCTCGCGCCCCCTGCGCTGGGGGCGGCCGACGTCGCTGTTCCGCCCGAGCCGCCGCAGCCAGCGAGCGCGGTCCCGGGTGTGCCGGAGGCGGGCTGGCTGGACGCAAAGGCCGCTCCCTACCTCGCCAGGGGTGACGGAAAGACGGACGACACCGCCTCCCTTCAGGCCGCGCTCGACGCGGCTGCGTCGGCCGGCGGGGGCGTCGTCTACCTTCCGGCGGGCTCCTACCTCGTGGCGACGCACCTGAAGGTGCCCGCCGAGACCTCCCTTGTCGGCGTGGGCCGCGCGCCAATGACCTATGGGGACAAGGTGCCCGGCTCAACGCTCCTCGCCGTCGAGGGCGCGGGCCGCACCGACGGCGTGGCCTTCATCACGCTGCAGGGGCCAAACTCGACCCTCCAGGGGCTGAAGGTCTTTTACCCCAACCAGGTGGTGGCCGACGCTCCGGTAGCTTACCCGTGGACGGTTCGCGGCGGCCCTGGCGACGGCGCCGCTCTGATCGATGTCCTCCTCGTGAACCCGTACCAAGCCGTGGATCTGGGGTCGATGGGCGGCAGCCGGCACTACATTAGGGGCCTATACGGCC
>CAYNLL010000705.1:0-1634 GCA_964398015.1 uncultured Opitutaceae bacterium
CGTACGCGCTGAGCGCCGAATAATGCTGGAGCGCGGACTCTATCCATTCCCGGGCGAAGACTGGCAGAGGCACCATCAGGGTCAAGAACCCGAGGGCGAAGGCCGTGGAGCGCAGCATCGGGCGGCCCAGGAACCACGCGCAGGCGCACCACACGAGAAGCACAAAGGACAGGGTCGTGAGGACGAGGGAGTCCTCGTTCGCCGTCCCGTCCCCGCGGTGGGGCGCGGCCCAGGCGCCCGCGAGCACCGCCAAGCCCGCGAAGAGGAAGAGGGCTGCAAGGCGCCTGTCGGGCGGGGCAAGTGGGGGCAGCCTGTCCTTCCGGATCCAAACGAGATAGGCGCTGATGAAGGGGACGAGCAGGATGTAGGAGTAGAGCTCGCTCGACATCGCGAAGGCTCCCAGGCGGAGCAGCGGCCATCCAAAGCAGAGCGCAAGCGCGGCGACGGCCGCGGCCAGTCCGCCAAGGTGGCGCCGGGCGCCGACGTTCGGCTGATTCACGCGCATGGTCCAAACTCCTTCGCGGCATTCGCCAGGTGTGGCGGGTCCCACGGCGCCGTCGGCCGACGTCGCACGTGGCGGAATCGTGCGGTGGCGAGCTCTCGGAACGAAGGCGCGGACCCGGGCGACGGTGAGGAGGCGCCGTGCGGGATGGTCTGGGCATCCGTCATGGGCGCAAAGCAGGGCTGCGGGAAAAACCGCCGTCGGATGGGCAGGGCCCCCTCCAGGAGCGCCGCTCGGCTCCTCTTGTCGATCGCACGATCGCCATCGTTCGGGGTTGACGCGAGCTCAAGGCTAGTAGCGGTAGCCGACTTCCACTCCGAACTGAGTCGTCACAAAACCGTAGCCGGCGAGAGAGGAGGAATTGCGCGTCCTGAAGCACAGCAGGGCGACGGTGCCGCGTTTCAGGATCGGCATGCTTATTTTTGCGCTGAGAGTCGTCTGCGCGTCGTTGCGCAGGCTGGCCGAGGGGTCGCCTGCAGAAATGTAGGACACCTCATCGTGCCCGATGCTGCCCGTGAAGTATAGCTTTCCCAGTAGGCGTTGGGTGAGGCTCAGGGATTCGAGGAGCGTCTTGGTCGTCTCGTTTGAAAAATAGCTCGGAGCAACCTCGTGGGCGACGTTCAGGATCACCGTCGTCGCCTGAAAGGGTGAATATTGCGCGGTGAGGTCGTAGGTGGGGGTGCTCACGCTGGTCCTCGGATAATCGAGGAAGATCCGGTCTTCGACGCCGCCGTCTGCCGATATAGAGATCTTGTCGGTGGCCTGCCAGGTGATCTTGGCCTCCGGCTCGAAAAGATTGCTGTCCGATCCCTGGCTTTCGTGGACATATCCCGCCTCTCCTCCGACGGCCGCGTCAAACTGCGTGGAGAACCGATAGTGAAGCCATTCCGTGACGGTCCACTGGTAGGTGTCGGTGAACGTCACGGCGTACCTGAGGTCCTGGTTGGCCACGGTTTCCGCCAGGATTCCATGTCCAAAATCATGCGAGATATCGAGCGTGGTCCTGTATTCCTGCACCGTCGTCTGGACCGCTGTCTCTATCAGCGGCTGCGAGGAGTAGACGTATCCCTGTGTCAGCTGCACCGTCCAATTCTTGAAGGATTCCTTGCCCAACACCTCCACATTGTGGCCG
>CAYNLL010000706.1:0-1630 GCA_964398015.1 uncultured Opitutaceae bacterium
CGGGGTCTGGGGCGGGCGCGACCGCACCTACGCGGCGATGACGATGACGATATACCTCACGGTGGGCGCGATGCTCTCGCTGATCGGCCTGGTCGCCATCTACGTGAAGAGCGGCGCCAGCAGCTTCGACCTCCTGGTGCTGCGCGACACCCTTGCCTCCGGCCCGCTGGGCGCGACCGCCCAGAAGCACATTTTCGGCCTGCTCCTCTTCGGGTTTGGCATCCTCGTCTCCCTGTGGCCCTTCCACTCGTGGGCCCCGCTCGGGTACGGGGCGGCTCCCAGCTCGGCGGCGATGTTGCATGCGGGCGTCCTCAAGAAATTCGGCCTCTACGGCCTGATCCAGATCGCGCTGCCGCTGCTGCCGTTAGGCTCGGCGCAATGGAGCCATACGATCGCGGCGCTGGCGGCCGTGGGCAACGTGCTGGTGATCGGGCTCGTGACGATGGCGCAGCGGGACCTGAAGCAGATGGTGGGCTACAGCTCCGTGATGCACATGGGCTACGCCTTCCTCGGGATCGCGGTGGGAACGACGCTGGGCGTCGGCGGCGTCGTGCTCCTCATGGTGGGCCACGGCCTGTCCGTAGCGCTCCTCTTCCTTCTCTCCACCAGCATCCACCACCGCACCCACACCTTCGACATGGAGCAGATGGGGGGGCTGGCGCAGAGGGCCCCGGTGCTTGCCGCCCTTTTCGTCGCCGCAACGTTCGCGAGCGTCGGGCTGCCCGGATTCGCAAACTTCTGGGGCGAGCTCTCGATCTTCGTCGCGCTCTGGAGCTTCTCCCACGTCCTCACGGTCGTCGCCCTCACGGGGACGGTGGTCGCGGCCGTCTACGGCCTGCGGGCCGCCGCGCGTGTGTTCTTCGGCCCCGCATCGGGAGCCTTCGAGCGGGTGGCCTCCGCCCACCCGCCCTCCGACCTCTCCTGGGGCGAGAAACTGCCGGCGTTCCTGCTGGTCGCCGTGCTTCTCTTCGTCGGCCTCTGGCCCAGGTCGCTCTCAACCGGGATCAACGAGGCGCTCGCGGGCGCCCCTGCGTCCGTCTCCTCCGCGCGGTAGGCGAAACGAGGCGCACTCCACCCCCACATGGACTTCACCCACCTAAAGGACCTCGCCGCCGGGAACGACTGGGGCTCAATCTGGCCCGAGATCTCCCTCGGCTGCCTTGCGCTCCTGCTGCTGGTCCTGGAGACCGTGCTGCCGAGGGCGGCGCACGGGAGGATCCAGATGGTCTCCATCCTGGGGCAGGTTGCCATACTGGCGGCGCTGGCCGCCGACTTCGGCGCACCCCCCCACGCGGCCTTCAACGGGCTGCTCGCGATCTCACCGGCGGGCCAGGTGATGCGGGTCTTCTTCCTTCTCTCCTCGATTCTCGTCTCGATCCTGGCGCGCTCGAGCCTCGCCAGGCAGCAGGTGCCGAAGGTCGAGTTTCACCACATCATCCTCGTCGTCTCCGCGGCGATGATGCTGCTGGTCCAGAGCCGCAACTTCATCATGCTTTTTGTCGCCCTTGAGACGCTGACGGTCGGGCTCTACATTCTCGTCAGCTACTACCGGAGCAACCCGAAGACGCTCGAGGCGGGCCTGAAGTACCTGGTGATGGGGGCGCTCAGCTCCTCGCTCCTGCTCTTCGGC
>CAYNLL010000707.1:0-1622 GCA_964398015.1 uncultured Opitutaceae bacterium
TGATCATGACCGAGAAGGCCTGGTCCTTGCTGATGACGACGCCGCTGCCCTGCTTGGAGCCGCTCAGCTCGCGGCTGATCAGGTGGCGCTCGACCAGGATCCGCTTCTCGAGCTCGCCGAGCTCGTCGACGCCCACGGAAAGGCTGCGCTTCATGGCCGGGGTCGAGGCGACCGCGCCGCGGCAGGCCTCCAGGATCGCCTCGCGCTGGGCGGGCTTGGCCCAGCCCGGGAAGGGCTGCCCCGCCAGGTTGCGCGCCAGGCGGATCCGGGTCATCAGGACGATGGCCGACTTGCTGCTCGCCGCATCCGTGAGCTCGGAGGGCGCGTCGATGAGTGAGCCGATGGTCATGGGCTCAACGGGCCGCCTTGTGCTCGGCGGCCTGCTTGACTTGGTTGATCTCGTCGCGGAAGCGCGCGGCCTCCTCGTAGCGCTCGGCCTTGATCGCCTCGCTCAGGTCGCCCTCCAGCTTGGTCAGCCTCTCGTAGAGCGAGCGGCGCTCGAGGGCCCGGAGCGGGACCTTGCCCGCGTGGACCGTGCCCTTGTGCATGCCGTCGAGCATCGGGTCGAGGATGCCCTTGAAGGCGATGTAGCAGGCGGGGCAGCCGAAGCGGCCCTGCTTCTTGAAGTCGGACGGCGAGAAGCCGCACTGCTCGCACCGGATGCCCCCCGTGGCGGCCTCGGGGTTGAGCGAGGCCTTGAGCAGGAGGTCGGCGAGGGAGAAGCCGCTCGGGTCGGTCACGCCCTTCTCCTGGGCGCAGTCCTCGCACAGGTCCACCTTGTGCACCTTGTTGTCCAGTATCTGGGTTAGGTGCA
Organism: uncultured Opitutaceae bacterium; assembly: GCA_964398015.1. Classification (GTDB taxonomy): domain Bacteria; phylum Verrucomicrobiota; class Verrucomicrobiia; order Opitutales; family Opitutaceae; genus Palsa-1447. Next base: position 815 of record CAYNLL010000707.1, read on the forward strand.
CCGTGGCGGGCTTGGAGCAGAGGTCGCACTTTAGCGGATTAGCCATGAGGGTACGTTTTTCTTATGCACCAAACATGCCATGACAGGACCCGTTGGGCAAGCCGGGCGCGCAATCATCCACGGCGCCTCATTTCAGCGCAGTTCGGGCGCGCGGGAGCGCCATAACGGCGCAGATCGGCAGGCATCTCAGATCCGCGTCCCCTCGGTGAGCACGCGCTTGCGGAACGCCCCCATGACGCTGCGGGTGACCGGCCCCGGCTTGCCCGTGCCGATCGTGCGCCCGTCCAGCCTGACGACGGGAATGACCTCGGCTCCCGAGCCCGTGAGAAAGCATTCGTCGGCACACCAGAGGTCATATCGGGTGAGATCGGCCTCCCGCTGGGGAACTTTAAGCTCCCGTGCGATATCGATGATCGTGCTTCGGGTGACGCCCTTCAGGGCCCCCTGGGAGGCGGCCGGCGTCAGCAGTTCCCCCTTGTGGACGATAAACACATTGTCGGCCGTGGCTTCCGCCACATAGCCCTGGTCGTTGAGCATGATCGCCTCGAGCGCACCGGCCTGCCGCGCCTCGATCTTCGCGAGGATGTTGTTGAGGTAGTTGAGCGACTTCACGGTCGGCGGGAGCGCCGCGGCTCCGATCCTGCGGGTCGGCACCGTGACGATCGAGAGCCCGTTCTCGTAGTGCTCTGCGGGATAGAGGGATATCTTGCTCGCGATCACGAAATAGGACGGCTTCGAGCAGAGCCAGGGCGCAAGCCCCAGGTCGCCGACGCCCCGGGTCACGACGGCCCTGATGTAGCCGTCGGTG
>CAYNLL010000708.1:0-1227 GCA_964398015.1 uncultured Opitutaceae bacterium
TTGGGGTGGCTCGCGTCAGCCGCTTGATAGGCAACTCCGATACTACAGCGAAGCGTTCCGGCTGGCAAGTGCGATCACCGATTCCCAGCTCTCACCTTTCACAACTTTCCCGTTTTCATGCAGTAAGATGCATGCAATTAGGTGCCGTTTTTGAGGCTGATGCACGAAACGCCACTCGCGAGGAGTGGCGTTTCGGTATCCTGCACTGGTCACTGGCCTCCCAAATATGTGGACGGTGGCTGTCTCCACCGTACCGACTGCAGGCTTCTCTGCCGGTTCCCCGTGGGGGCCGCTCTTTGGCGGTTGCTCGAACAGTGCCTGCTGTTTTTGGGCTGGCCGGATTCTCCCAGCAGCCTTCATCATCACTGGCACTTCTCTATAGAGCAATCTCCGGACCGTTCCAATCATAGTTTGCTTTCAGTCGGTTACGGCGATTTTGACCAGCTTGGATTCCGCAATCTGGAGCAGAGAACCCAAAAAACTATCGAAAACCATAGATTCTTTATGCGGGTCGGTTTAATCGTCCGGATGGCGACGCATCCAGACCCCGCCCAAGGAGTTTGTTTACCTCTGGCAACTGGGGCAATAATGCGTTCCTCGGCCCCCGATGAGAATGCGCCGGATCGGCGTCCCGCACGTGCGGCAAGGCATTCCGGTACGCAGATAGACCGAGTGCTCAAGCTGAAAAAAGCCCTTCTCTCCGTCCGCGCCGACGTAATCGCTGACCGAGGACCCACCCAGCCGGATGGCGTGGTTCAGCACGTCGCGGATGGCCAGCCTCAACCGCTCCAACTCCGCCCTGGTCAGCCGCCCCGCCTGTCGTCTCGGGCGAATCCCGGCTCTGAACAGGCTCTCGTCGGCATAGATGTTGCCAACACCGCTCATCAGCCCTTGATGGAGCAGAGCCGCTTTGATGGCCAGGCGCCTTCCCTTGAAAAGCGCGGCAAAGTCTTCTTTCCCAATCGCCAGCGGCTCCATGCCGGCAGCGCTGAAGCCCTTTGACCGGCTGAGCTCGCGGAGTTCGAGCCTTCCAAATCTCCGCGGATCGACAAAGCGCAGCTCATGCCCGCTTGCCAGGCTCAACCGCGCATGGGTATGTTTTGCCAGGGGCGCATCCGGCGTGGTGACCAGGAGCCGGCCGGTCATCCCAAGATGCACAATCCACTGGGCCGTCGGCGTCTTCTCACCTTGCTCCGGGCCACCGAGATCAAACACAATGTGCTTTCC
>CAYNLL010000708.1:1237-1622 GCA_964398015.1 uncultured Opitutaceae bacterium
GGGCAGCGGGCGTTTTCAGGGGCTCACGGTGCGATCCAAACCAGGCATCGACGATGCGGTCGCCTTTGACCCGCGCATCCACCCCGCGAGCAATGGTCTCCACTTCGGGCAGTTCGGGCATCTCGATATTGTAGAAGAGGGACTTTCGCGCCTGGCGTAATCGCTCGAAAACTAAACTCTATCGCTGACTCGCTAACTTGCTACGGCGCGAAGCGGCGCTCACCTGCTGTCTTGGATCAAAGCAGACCTTTAACCATGCCCATTGAGATTGTTGACTAGCGCCCTTCTTCGGCCAGGGCCTCATCCTCATCGTTTTCAAGCATCCGCCGCATTCCCCACCGACGCAGGTAAATCAATCCCAGCGCCGCCCCCACCAGGAAGATAA
>CAYNLL010000709.1:0-1616 GCA_964398015.1 uncultured Opitutaceae bacterium
AAATGCTCCATTCGGCCCTGGTCGCTCCCGGGGAGACCTCGGCACTCCTCGCGGAGGGCCTGGCGCGAGGGCTTACCGTCGTCATCTGGCTCGCCGATGGGATCTATTCCCCGGCCCTCACCCCTTGGGCGGAGTCCTATTACTCGCAGACCGGCCAGGATCCCGTCTCATTCAGGGCCCTTTCCGACTTGGAAGGGCAGCCTTCTGAAAAAGTCGTATGGGTGGGCGAGCCAGCCGCCCTGACCGAAGCGGACGCCGCCGTCCGGGAAACGTATTCTGGGCGCCTGGCACTTACCAGGGCGAACGGATGGTGCCTTGAGTTTTCCGCCCTCGAGGCCTCGAAGGCGGCCGGGCTAGCCGCGATCGCACGCGATGGGAATATTCCGCGGGAGGCGGTCCTGGCCCTGGGTGACGGCTACAACGACGCTTCAATGCTGAGCTGGGCCGGCCTGGGCATCGCCATGGCTCACGGACACGAATCCGCGCGCTCCGCCGCCCGTCAGGTCAGCCCCCCGGGCGACGCCGGCACGGCGTTGGCCCGGGCGCTGGGCGGCATCTTTGTGAATTCGCCGAACAAATCCGGGGCCTAATGGCGAGGGTGGGGCCTGCCGGCGCGCGGAGCCTTCCGCCACGCGTCAAAGACTGCGCACAGAGGCGCCCGGAACGAAGCGGGCTGCAAGCCGCACCGGATTCAATTTCGTGGCGCCTCCCTCCAGCAGGGACCGGACCTGCAGCATCATCTTTCGCGCGAGGCCGGCACCGTCGTAAATGTAGCGCGTGGGCTCGGGATCGAGATAGTCGAGGTACGGATCGTCGTCCCGGGAAATCAGGGAGACGTCCTCGGGCACCCTATATCCGGCGCGGGCAAGCGTGCTCACGACCGAAAGGTAACAGTATGAGTTGGCGACGATGATTCCGGTGGGCGGCTGGGGTGCGGAAAAGAGCTTTTTCACGAGAAGTGACACGCTCTCCGCGTTGTCGTCGTGGTAAACCACCCTGGCCTCGACGTGCTCCTGCGAAGAGGTGCGGACTCCCTCGAGCAGGCCGGCCTCGCTCTCCAAATCGCCCGCGGCGCGCAGGCGCCGGTTGAAAAAGACGATCCGCCGGTGGCCGAGCGCGATCAGCCTGCCGGTGGCGTGCCGGCACACGGCGCGATGGTCATAGTCCACCGAGTGCAGCCTAATGTCGGGATAGATCGAACCACAGATAAGGCAGGGCAATTTCCGCTTCATGAACCAGCGCTGCAGGGCGCGGTTGGAAAGGAGCAGAATCCAACAGTCATGCTGATTTTTCTCGACCAGCCTGTTCAGCGCCTCATGCGGATTCGCCCGATAATACACTGGGCTGTTGTGAAGCTGGAGTCTGGCCCCGAAATCGAAAAGTTCGGCTTGGAGTTCCTCGATCAAATGCGAATTGGTCGGACGCAGGCGCCCGATGGCCTCCGGAATGATGACCCCGACTGACTGGGTGCGCTGGCCCGTGGATTTGCCTTTCGGAATCGCGGCTTGATTCACCCGGATGCCGCGGCCACGAATGGGCTTGATCAGATTCTCGCGATAGAGGGCGCGCAGGGCGGCGCGGCATGTGTTGCGACTCACATGCAGTAAATCGCTCAG
>CAYNLL010000710.1:0-1614 GCA_964398015.1 uncultured Opitutaceae bacterium
TCGGCGCGGTGCAGGGCCTGGTGACGCTGATCGACGTCTTCGAGGCGATCGTCGGCGACCTGCCGGAGCCCGGCCGGCGCAACGAGTCCGCCGCGAAGCGCCTCGAGGACGGCTCGTGGCTCATCGACGCGACGCTCCCCGTCGCGGAGTTCAAGGCCGTCCTCGGGCTCGCCTCGTCGCTTCCGAACGAGTCCGAGGCAGAGTACCGCACGGCGGGCGGATTCGTCGTCACGCAGTTCGGGCGCATTCCCTCGACGGGCGACCATTTTGACTGGGCGGGATGGCGCTTCGAGGTGGCGGAGATGGACAGGCGCCGCGTCGACAAGGTGCACGTGTCCAGGGCACCCGTCGCTCAGGATGCAGCCAGGGCCTGAGGGCGCCCGGCCGGGCCTGTGCCGTGCGAATAACTTGTCGGCAAACGATCGTTGCCTTTAATTCGGGCGCACCCGACGTTTCGCCCATGGCGGACTCATGCAAGATGCCTTCACCGGACAGCCCACATGCATCCGGGGCCCCCTCCTCCCGGACGCGGCCCGGCGAGCCGCTCTTCAAGACGATCACAGCCGACGACTGGAAGCGCTCGCTCGCCTTGGCGAGGCGGCAGCCCAATGCGGTCTCAGGGCAGATACGGACCGCGATCTCGTCCTACTCAAAGAAGACGAAGTGATCCTGCTGGAGGCCGCGGGCGCCGAATGGGCCGCGCTGGGCGAGGCCATCAGGGGCCTGAGGGCGCGCCTGCCGCTGCGGTCGCTCTCCGAATTCGGGTTCTCGGAATCCGAGGACAACCCGCTCGAGGAGGCCAACGCGCATCTGCAGCGGATCGGCGTCGGCGTTGAGGCCTGGGCGTTTGAGGCGGCCGCGGACCGCTCGGTCTACAAGTTCTATCTCCCGCGCGAGGAGAAGCGGATAGGGAGCGCCTTCGGCTTCCAGCGCGGCGAGGAGACCCTGCTCCTGGCGGAGGCGCGGCTGGGCGACTACCGCGCCCTTCTGCAGAAGCTCCTGATCATCCTCTCCCTAGGTGGAATGGCGACGGAGGTGGTCGCCGTCACCCCCGAGGGCATCCTCGTCGCAAAACAGGCCCTGGGCGGGGCGCTGCCCCAGGGCGAGGACATGTCGAGGGAGCTGCCCGCTGGACTCATCGAGGTCCCCTCGCGCTTCCTCAGGGCCAACCGGGACCACCCCAGGCTTCTCTTCGTCAACCGCAAGCCCTTCCTCGTCGCGGATCTGCATGCGCGCAACTTCGTGCGAGGCGAGGACGGCTCCCTGCGCGTCATCGACCTCGTGGCTGGCCCGTGGCCATCGGAGGACAACCTCCGTTACCCTTTGATCTCCGGATGGATGGATAGGGTTCGTGAGGATCCTGATGCCTGCGCCCTGCCGGAGTCCCCGGACGACGAACTCTAGGTCAGCTCTTGCTGGGCTCCAGGACGTCCAGGATCTTCTGCGCCTGCGTCTTGGTCGTGCCCTTGTAGTCGGTGTAGATGACCTTGCCGTCCTTGATCAGGTAGGCCTGCCGGTTGGCCATGCCGCCCGGGTATGTCGGCACGCCAAATGCGTTGATGACGGCATCGTCAGTGTCAGCGATGAGCGTGAAGGGCAGGTGGTACTTCTCCT
>CAYNLL010000711.1:0-1612 GCA_964398015.1 uncultured Opitutaceae bacterium
AGCGACTCGTCAGGCCGCATCGAGGTCACGATGTGGAAGGTGGAGTCGAGCCCGTCCCCGTTTTCCCAGTTCTGGGTGCCGAGTCCGCGCAGGCCCCCGTAAAAACAGAAGCTCGACGTGCGGAAGGGAGGCACCAGCACCGTCGCGCCGTCCGGCCCCGCGCGGTCCGCTATCCAATGGGCAAGGGCGCGCTCGTAGAGGCCCTCGACTTCGGGCCGTGTGAGCCGGATTACTCCGGATCCCTCGGCCTCCGCCGCGGGAACGAGCTGCACAAGGCCGGCAGCCAGAATCCCGCCGAGGACGGCGCACCACATCCAACGGGTGGCCCCGGGGCGCGTCGCCGTCGGGACGGCCGCCGCCGCCGCCACCATGAGCGCCAGCAGCGCGGCATCGAGCGAGCTCCACCAGCGGAGCCTGAGGGTCGCGAACCCAAGGCAGAAGAGCACCGGACCCATCGCGACCGCGATTGCCCTGCGGTGCGCCGGACCGGTCTGCCGGCGAATGAGGAACCACGCCGCCGGGGCGATGAGCAGGAGGGGGAGGCAAGTCGCAGCCAGGGGGCCCCAGGCGCCGCCGCGGGCCGCCCACGACGCCAGGCTATCGGCGACCACGCCGTCGGGCAGGTTCGTGAGGCGGGTCGAGACCAGGTCGTCCGAGAGGAACCCGCGGCCGCTGCTCCGAAGGATGGCCGCCGGCACCGCGGCCACGGCGGCCGCGGAGAGCATCCAAAGACCCAGGCTTCGCGGGCCGCCCGGTGCCCTCTCCCCTTGAAGCCGGGAGGAAATCCTCGAGAGCAGCTCCCCGAGCCCCAGCCAGGCCAGCGCGTAGAGGGGGCTGTTGACCCGCAGCTGCAGCTCCATGTGCCCGGGAAAGTATTCGATGAGGTAGGCGAACAGGCTGGAGCTCGCCCCGCCCAGGGCCCACGCCCTCCACGGCCTAGGAATCGGGGGCCCGGCCGAGGGAGACCCCGGGCCCCCTCGCGCCACGCATGCCGCGAGGATGCCCCCGGCGGCTATCCCCGCGATGACCGGCACCTGGCCCGCCGCGCTCAGCCACATCCCGCAGCCTCCGGCGACACCGGCCGCGAAATACCAGCGGGAGGCGCGCGGACCTTGCAGGGTCCCCGCCACGAGCAGGAGGACCCCCGAAAGGGTGCAGATCTGCTCCAGGCCGAAGTCGCTCGCGATCCCCGGGAGAAACGCCGAGGCCAGGGGAAAGACGGCGGCGAGCCCGAGTGAGATCAGAGCGGCGCAGAAGGACCCAAGACGCCGGGCGACGAACAGCGTCGCCGCAAGCAGGAGCAGAACATGCAGCAGCGGGTCGGAAAAAAGGGCGGCCCTCTCCACGCACAGGCCGAGCGGCCTGCCGGAACGGACGTGATCGAGCCATGCCACGAGCACGAGCCACCACCGGTAGAGTGAGGCCGAGTGCACCGGCCTCCCGACCGGCGCGTTCTCATAGGCCACGCTGCGCACCCGCCAGTCCCCGCGGGCGAGCATGAGCTGGGTCTCCTCGATCCACTGGTAGGTCGGGTTGTTGTGTTCGGGCACGATGAGCCAGCGCTTGCCGCCGGCATAGCCGGTGGCGGAACCGGGGTCGACCGGGGCGACCT
>CAYNLL010000712.1:0-1602 GCA_964398015.1 uncultured Opitutaceae bacterium
CGGCACGAAGGCCGCGGTCATGGACCCCTCCGCCAGGAGCCGCCTGAAGAGGTTCGGCGCGATGTTCGCCGTCGTGAAGGCCGACATCACCCACCCTGTACCGAAGATGGCGAACTGGAGCGAGTCGCGCAGCAGGCCCAGCACCCGCGAGACGACAGTCAGGAACGAGACAACGCCGATGCTCTTGAGGCTTTTCGACACGCAGGCTCAGCCCGGCCTAAGGCATCTTCAGCTTGAGAAGGGAGCCGTCGATGGTCACGTCGGCGAGCTTGGACCATCCCGCGGCGATGTCGTCCGGCACGGGCTGCGCAAGGAGGGTCTTCCTCAGAAGCCAGCTCCCGACGATCGGGATCCGCTGCAGGGGGCACCCTCCCACGTAGAACACCTCTGGCACGAACTCGAAGCCCGAGCCGCGCCGCTCGAACGCCCCGGTCGACTGCACGATCAGGGTCTCCGTGACGCCGAAGAGGTTCACCGTGAGCGTGTCCGCAAACTGGATCTTTCCGCCGTGGATCCGGACATTGGGCGACCCAATCACGACGGCCTTGGGCTCGACGGGAGCCGACTTGTCGGCGGGCTTCGCCGGGCCCGACGTGCCCCCGAGGGAGCTGAACATCACGTTGAGCTCGCCCTCCTCCAGGTCGACCGACTCGCCCGCGGCGAACGCCTTGCGCTTCGCCGCCATGTCGGCCGACTTGTTGAAGTCGCGTATGCCCTCGATGTAGTAGACCGCGCCGGACGGAGCGTCCTTCGGCACCTCCCGCACCTTGTGGACGGGCTTGAGCGCAAGGTACACGGCGCCCAGCACGATGCCCAGGGCGACGCTCAGCACCACGCCCAGCACGATCTCAACCTGGCTTGGACCCTTCTGGCTTTTCTTTGCGCTCATGGGGATAAGGTCACTCTTTGGGGGCGCCGGCGGAGGCGGGAGGGCTCTTTGCCGCACCGTCCTTGGCCCCTGCCGAGGCCTTGGCGTCCCCGGCGGCCTTGGCGTCCCCGGCGGGCTTCGCCTCCCCGGCGGGCTTCGCCGCTCCGCCCTCGGCCGGAGGCTGGCCCTTCCTGCCGTAGTCGGTGATGTAGAACCCGCTCCCCTTGAAGATGAGCCCCGCGCCGCCGCCCACCAGCCTCTTCAGGGACGCCCTCTTGCACTTGGGACATTTTTTCAGCGGCTCGTCCCGCATGGACTGGAACTTGTCGAAATGGTGCCCGCATTTCTGGCAGGCGTACTCGTAGGTGGGCATCGCGGTGGACGGCGGTTGTATGGGCCAAGCCCGCGTGTTTGGCGAGTTTGTTCTCGGCAGCCGCGGGGCATTGCCTCTCTGATTCCCGCAATGGACTTTGCGTCGGAGCTGCAGCACCTGGTGTCGCGCGTGGAGGGGGGCATCGACCACCTTCTTCCCGCGGCGTCGGAACCGTCCTCGCGGCTTCACTCCGCCATGCGCTATTCGATGCAGGCGGGGGGAAAGCGCCTGCGGCCCGTCCTCGTCCTGGCGGCCTCTCGCCTCTTTGAGAACACCAACGCCGCCGACCCGCTCCCCGCGGCCGTGGCCGTCGAATGCGTGCACACCTACTCGCTCGTCCACGACGACCTGCCGTGCATGG
>CAYNLL010000713.1:0-1600 GCA_964398015.1 uncultured Opitutaceae bacterium
GGGCCATCCTCTGGCTCGAGAAGGAACGCACCTGGATCGTGTCGGTGAACGTGCTCCCGTCCTCGCCCGGCTCGTTCGGGTTGCGCGACACAAGGATCGTCTTGCCCTTCGGGTGCAGGATGGCGGGCTCGATCCCGCCAATGAAGGTGTCGCCGAAGATCATGGTCGCGCTGCAGCCGGCGCCCTTCGCCACGTGGTCGGCCTGGCGGAACATGAGGCGGTTCACCCGGTTCTGCTGCGCCTGGATCGGCCTCATGCCGCCGAACCCGCCCAGCAGCCGCTCGTAGAGCGTGTCGAGGTCCGGCGCGTCCACGAAGCTGTCCACGAGCTCCTGCTCGCGGACCATCCGGCCGATGGAGGCAAGCACCTGGAGGGTGTCGCGCGCCGACTCGCCCGCGATCAGCATCACGATCAGGTGCACCTTCTCGCTGGACATCGCACCGTGGTGGCGCATCCCCGCCCTGCTGCGGCCGATGGCGAGGATGAAGCGGCGCGAGGTCTTCACGCGCACATGCGGCAGGGCGACGCCGAGGCCGAGGTAGGTGGTCATCGTGCTTTCACGCGCCAGGAGGCCCTTCAGGATCGCGTCGCGCTTGAGGTCGGGAAACCTCGCCACGCAGACGTCCAGGAGCTCGCCCAGGGCGGCCTCGAGCGTGAGGCTGCGCAGGTCGATGATGCGGCTGCGGGCAATGATCTTGTCGAGCCGCATGGCGGGGACTCAGCTCAGCGCTCCCATTCGAGCGCGCCCTTCCTGACCTCGTATGCCAGCCCGAGGACGAGGACGAAGAGGAAGAAGAGGATGGGCATCACAATCGGGATGTGCTGGTGGAGGAACTCGCGGTAGATGAACGTCCAGGGGATCAGGATCACCACCTCGAGGTCGAAGAGCATGAAGAGGAGGGCCGTGACGTAGAACTTCACCGAGAAGCGCGTGTGCACGACGCCCTCGCTGCGGATGCCGCACTCGTACGCCGAGTCCTTGATCTTGGTGTGCTTCGCCCTCTGGCCGAGGAGCACGCTCGCGCCGATGATGGCGCCGGTGATCGCCGCCGCGAGGACGGCCTGGACCAGGAAGGGGAGATATGCCGCCGAGGTCATGTTGGGGACCGCAGCGTGCGCGCCGGCCGCGGGCGAGACAAGACGTTTGTACGCTCGGCCGGGTCAGTCGACATCGATCATCTTCGCTCCCTTGATGAGCGTCGAGCCGACGCCGAGGGTCTCGGCGAATTCAAGGGTGCGGATTTCGTCGGAGATCGGGTCGAACCCCTCGTGCCTGCGCCACTGGTTGATCCTCGCCCGCATGAGCGCGTCCATCATCACCGGGTCCGTCCCGAGCCAGAGCAGCGGCTCGGAGCGGGTGTAGAGCGAGTTGAAGTACGGCCCCCCGATGAACTGGTAGTGCTCGAGGCTCGCGATCGTGAAGAGCCATGTCTGGCGCAGCTCAGGGATGGCGCTCATCTCGGCCACGGCCGCGGGGGCCGTGGCGGGCGACCGGAAGAAGCGGGCGGTGTTCGAGGCGTTCCAGAGCGTGGCGTTCACGAGCGCGCCGTTGACGCCGAGCACCTGGTGGTCCGTGTAGACCGGCAGGTTGATCCAGAAG
>CAYNLL010000714.1:0-1596 GCA_964398015.1 uncultured Opitutaceae bacterium
ATGCTTTCACCCTCGGCTTCGATTACACCTACCTGCAAACCAACGGGACATTGAGTATGGCCATCGGCGGTATTCCAGTTTTTTCCAGCGCGGCCAATCCGGCCAATAGTCCGTCCATCGTGGAGCGGGTTTCGTTCACCGTCACCAATCCCGCCGTTCTCAATCTGGGCCTCACCGAATTAAGCTTCACCTTTGACGGGCCGGCGGGATTGCAAATGCTCCTGGACAACGTGATTTTCCCCGGTCTGCCCAATGGAGATTTCAGCCTGTTGGACAACACGTGGGCTTCCCGTGGCGATGGTAATGTGCAACTTGCCGCCACAATCTGGCCGACTTGCTCCGAATACACCGAACTCTCCGTGGCCGTCACGGGGAACCAGGCGTCGGCAAGCTGGCCTTTGACGGCCGTCAACTATGTTCTGCAAATAGCCACCAACCTGGCCGCCGCCGGAACCTGGCAGAATGTCACCAATGCTGTGACCACCAGCACGAACGCCTTCGTCGTCACGCTGCCTGTTTCCGCCGAGACGAGCTTTTACCGCCTGAGCTTGATCTGCAACTGACAGTCATCCTTTACTGTAATATCAGAGATGCTCACCCCCCCGATAACAGGTATAAAGCGTCCGATCACGTCCTGTTGGTTGCGATTCAATCCAGACGGCGACGCAGATCACCAAAAACACAAATGAATTCATCGCTCAATCCTGACGAAATTTTGCGGACTTGTCAGCCCCGGCAACAACGATTTGTCATCACAAAAAATTCTGCTAATTCAAAATGATTTGAATAGTTGGACACCGCCGGTGGGCAACCCCTGAACGCTGAGTTTGATGGTCTGCGGTCGCAAGGCCACACGGGCGGCGCCGTCGGTTAGGGCGGCTTGCCGCAACACTCTAAGGCGTTGGGCCGAGGAAAAGGAGAACAACCCTCTCTTTTGCGAGCCGCTCTCCTGCGCTCCTTCTTAGGTTAGTTCGCTCCCTGATCGATCCAGGCGCGGACCAGGCCGACTTGCTCGGGCGTCAATGGCTTGGGCGGCGCACCGAATCCGCCATGAGGACCGCCAGGGCCACCGCCCGGACCGCCTGGAGGCGGGCCGCCGGGTCCAACTGGCGGAGGTCCGCCGGGTCCATCAGGTCCTCCGGGAGGAGCCCCTGGAGGCGGGCCGCCGGCCCCGCCAGGAGGTGGCCCACCCGGACCACCATTCCTTGGTTTGAACTTGGGCGGCATGGCCGTGGCATCGTCCATCTGGGAAACCGCCAAGACCAGCAAGCTCTTGTCGCTCGAACCGGCGACTACGACTTTGCCGTCCTTGCCACCCTTTAGCACTGCGTCCAAACTATCGAGGTGCAGATTGCCCTTGGCGCGATCTTCCCCGTGGCAACGGGTGCAAGAGTCTTCCATGATCGGTTGAATATCATTGGCAAAGGTTATGCCGGTCTTGCTGGAGGCCGGCGGCAATTTGCTGGCGTCAAGTTTGTCAATGTCCCATTTACCCCCGGCAGCCGAACTGGTTCCGGCAATGGCCATAAGGCTGATACTGAGCCATAGTGAGTTCAATTTCATATTCATCGTTTGATTTAGTGTCGGTAGTCTGGC
>CAYNLL010000715.1:0-1593 GCA_964398015.1 uncultured Opitutaceae bacterium
TGCTGTGCCTCGGAAAGCCCCATGCTGCTTTCCAGGATGAGCCGGTTCCCGGGAGCCACCATGTAGTGCGCGAAGACGTCGACCTCGAGCTCGCGCGCGATGTCGGCGAAGATTCCCTTGAGAACCGGCCCCACGTCGTCGCAGATGACCAGCCTCCTCGAGACGTCGGCCAGGAGCGCCACGCGGCGCTGCTGACGCTCCCTTGCGCTCTGCATGAGTCGGCGCTCGGTGACGTCCTGGAAGGATCCGTGCACGCGCACGACCTTTGCCCCCTCCACAATCGGGTGCCCGATGGTGCGGATCCATTTGTGCACTCCCTTGGCCGTCACGATCTCGAGCTCGAGGTCGTAGGGCGTCGCATGCTGGATGGCCTCATGCACGGCGGCCTCGATCCGGTGGCGCGACTCCCCCGTGTAGTAGTTGATGCCCTCCTGCATTGAAATCGGCGCGGCCGGGTCCAGCTCATGGATCCGGGCGACCTCGTTCGTCCAATACCCCTGCCCCGTTTCGACATCGAAGGACCAGCCGCCGACCTTAGCGATGCGCCCGGTCTCCTCGAGGATGGATTCGTGCATGCGCAGGGCACCCTCTGCGAGGCGCCGGGCGGCCGCCTCGCGTTCAAGCCCGCTCAGGTGCCGGTAAAGCACAAAGGCGAGGAGGACCGCCGAGACGAGGACGAAGGCCAGGCCCTTGGAGGTCTGCACCAGCTTGCGAAGCTCGGGGTCGGCCACGCGGACGGCGAGGAGTTCGTTGGAGATGACAATCCAGAGTCCCCCGAGGATAAAGTACCCGCCGGCGATGTTCATCGCCTCCCGGGCTGGCGAGTGCGTGCGCGGGGGGCTCCCTTGGCCGTTCCGTGCCGGTGCACCTTCCGCGGGTGCGCCCGCCGGAAGAGCGGTCGGTTCATGGGGCTCGGACACGTGTTCTAGCACTTGGGGTTGAATCCGGTGCGCGCTGACGTGACTCGCCGCCTCCGAAGACAACCCACGATGCACCCATTTAGGGGAAATGTCTGTGCGCGAATTGCTTTTTACGCTGTGTCTCTTGCCCAATAAACAGCATCAGCATGTAACAGGTTGTTGCCTCGGAGCTAACAATTTATCCTCCCGGGGCAGATCTAGGGATACCCCAAGGCGGCCGTGCGGCGCTCCGGCGAGGCGGGGTCGCAAACGCCTCGCGGCAGGCGGCTATCTTGGCCCACCCGATTGGGCGGGAGCAGCAAGGGCGAGGAAGGCGTCCAGCTGCTCGAAGGTGCCGCCCCAGCCTGCCGTCATGGATTCATGGCCTGCGTCAAACGCAACCCTCTCGGCCTCCGTTGGGCGGACGGCGGACCACCGCAGGGTGAGACCGGTGCGTGCGCCCTCCGCCCGCAGGGTAAGGGTCGAGAGCGTCTCCAGGGGCCAGTTGGGGTTCATCGGGTGGCGCGCCAGGCCCCCGCCCGCGTCCGAGAAGCAGCTGACGAACACGATCCTCTCCGGGGGCGCGATCTCGCGGAACACCCACTTGCCCCACATTTCGCGGCCCCCCGGAACCTGCATGCTGAAATGCAAGACGCCTCCAGGCCTCAGCTCCATCGAAGCCACCCGCACGCTG
>CAYNLL010000716.1:0-1593 GCA_964398015.1 uncultured Opitutaceae bacterium
AATAGGCCCCAGGCAGGTCGACCACGGTGATCGGCTGGCCGTGCTGGGAATACAGGACGCCCGTCTTCTTCTCGACGGTCACTCCCGGGTAGTTGCCGACCTTCTGCTTGAGCCCGGTGAGGGCGTTGAAGAGGGTGCTCTTGCCGCAGTTCGGGTTCCCGACAATCGCGTAGACGGGCGTCCTGGGGGCGCCCGGCGTCTTTGCTAGGGGCGTCACGGCTCCTTAGTCTCGACCATCACGAGCGCGGCCTCGCTCTTTCGCAGCGTCAGGTGGTAGCCGCGGACCTTGATTTCCATCGGGTCCCCGAACGGCGCGCACCGCACGAGCGTGAGCGTCGTGCCGGCGAGCAGGCCCATCTCCCGGAGCCTGACCGAGCTGGACCCCGACTTGTCGAGATCGCGGACGACGGCGGAGGCGCCGATCGGGAGGTCGGAAAGCTTGACCGCCGCCATGGGAGTCCCCGGCCCCTCAGCGGACGACGACCCGCTCGACGAGGATCTGCCTCGCCGCGTCGTGGCTGAGCCCGATGCGGGTGCCGTTGAGCTGGCAGAGGATGGTGCGGGTCCCGGAAACCTTGGTCACGAAGGCGGACTCGCCGAAGCCCATCTCCCGGATCCTCTGGCAGAACTCGGAATCTCCGGTCAGCTCGCGGATGCGTCCCGTCGCCCTGGGCGGGAGCTGGCAGAGTGGGATCGGAGTGCTGTAAGGGGAACTGGGCATCGACGGGATAAGGTATGTAAACTGAGACTCAGTTTCAAGAATTTCTTCTACCCTATTCTCTATCGGAGTGCAGCTGCCTACGATCCCCAAGAATGGGCATATTTTGGCTTAAATTGGGCGCTTTTTAGCCCATTTCCCCCCGAAAATGCCCCAAATCATGTGATTTCAAGTGACATTACCCGGCGTGCCCGAGCCGGCCAAATGGGGCACCCGGCGGGCGCCGTTACTTGCGGCGGTTCTTGGCGCCAAGCTGGGCAACCGCAAACCGGACGAACGATTCGAGGCGTTCGACCTCGGCCGGGGTCATCGCCTCCTTGGTGGACCGGAGCGCCTCCTCGGCGCGCCTCATGGCGTCGGCGACAACGTTCGGGTCGATCTTCTCCTCCTCGATCGCGCTGTCCGCCAGGATGGAGACCTTCTCGCCGGTGACCTGGGCGAAGCCGCCGCCGACGATGATCAGCTCGGTGGTCGCCCCCTTTGTGGCCCGCAGCTCGCCGGCGCCGATCTGGGCGACGAGCGGGATGTGTCCCGGCAGGATGCCGACCTCCCCCTCCACGGTGGGGATGACGACCGTGTCGACCGTATCCGAGTACACCCGGGCCTCGGGCGTCACGATCTCAAGGGTGAGGGGCATGGCGGTTATTTCTTGCTGGCGGCGATGACCTCTTCGATCCCGCCCTTCATGTAGAAGTCGCCCTCGGGGATGTCGTCGAGCTGGCCGTCGAGGATCATCTTGAACCCGCGGACGGTGTCCTTGACGGCGACGTACTTTCCGGGCGTGCCGGTGAAGACCTCCGCAACCGAGAAGGGCTGCGAGAGGAAGCGCTGGATCTTGCGGGCGCGGTACACCGTGAGCTTGTCCTCCGGCGAAA
>CAYNLL010000717.1:0-1587 GCA_964398015.1 uncultured Opitutaceae bacterium
GAACTGTCCCACCACGAGGTCGACGCGGCCGTTGCCCGCAAGGTCGGCGCCCCGGACATCCGTGACGCGGGCGATGTTCTCGGCGATGACATGGTTGCGGAAGCGGCCTCCGCCGAGGTTTTCCATGACAACGATCTTCCCGATCCTGTCGTTGTTGGGGAGGATCTGCCCCATGCACGCCACCAGGAGGTCCGGGCGGCCGTCGCCGTTCATGTCGCAGACCGAGACGTGTGCCGGGCCCTGCACCGGATCGCCGATGAACTGCTCGGTGAACACGCCGCGGGGAGACTGCCGAATCCAGCCGATGCGGTTGGCCGCCGCGTCGCAGACCAGGATGCCCGGGAGACCGGTCTGCTCGAGGTCGGCGATCGCGACATGGGTGATCATCGGGTGGCCCTCGATGGGAAAGCCGATGGGATGGGGCGTGTAGCTGAGCGCGGGCCGCGCCGCCGCGGCGGGCGCCGCGCCTTCGGGACCGGACACCGGAGGGTGGCGCAGCATCAGGAACACGACGGCTCCCGCCGTCACCGCGGCGAGGAGTGCGAGAAGGCCGATGATCGCCAGGACGGGTTTCGGCATGGCCATCCGCTCCTTCAGAGGGGCTGCCGGGCGCGCGGCAGGGGGAGGGGAAAGGGGGCGCGGTCCATGGAAAGGGCGAGGTGCGTCGGGCGCGGGGATGCAGCCGGGCAAGGCGTTATGCTGCAGAAAGGTAGGGCTATCGCGCCGCCGCGCGCGAGGCAATCCCGGAGGGGTGGGTGCCTGCGCCCCGCGCCCGCGTTAGGCTCCCGCCGCGGCGCCTGCCGATCGGCGGTCCTGGTACCTTTTCCACACGAGCGCGGCCACGTAGAAGAGGATGACCCCGTTGATCACGAGGATCGTGAGCCTGAGCCACGAGAAATGATGGAGCGTGCCGAGCATCTCCTCCGGAACGAAGAGCCCCGTGGAGAACACGACCAGGTACTCCGCCCATGCGGCCCCGAGCCAAAGCCCCATTCCCTCGACCAGCTGGATCGAGGCGTCGAGCGCCGAGAGGATGCCCAGGCGCACCAGGGTCGATGCCTGGACAACGCCGAGTTTATCGAGGGCGAGAACGACGTAGCGGTTCTCCGGGGAGATGCGCGCGACCTGGACGAAATGCAGGGCGATCGCGGCGACGTCCTTGTGGACCAGGTCCAGAAAGCCCAGCGAGATGCAGGCCATGGTGACGCCCTTCACGAGTTTGGCCGACGCGATGAGCCTCAATCCCAGCGGGGCCTTCATATCCTTGTTCACGTCGTCGAGCATTGGTGCCGTGATATAAGCAGATGGCGCGACGCCGCGCCATCCCTCATTGGGCCGGGGCGGAGCGAGTTCCGGCCTCCGCTACCGGGCGTTTCCCGGACTGGCCGGGCGCTGCATCTCCTGCATGAACCGTGTCTCTGAATTGTCGGCCTGCTGGTCGGGGGAGAGCGACGCGCACGACGAGAGGAGGGGCGCTGCCAGGGCAAGCAGCGCCAGGACGGCGGTCGCGGCGCGCCTGGCCATGCGAGGCGGGGGAGTGGGGATCACGGAGGCATTCATGTTGGGGCGGCGCCAAGGGGTTCCGAG
>CAYNLL010000718.1:0-1587 GCA_964398015.1 uncultured Opitutaceae bacterium
GAGCGCCGCGAGGTTGCGCGCCTGCGGCTCCCTTGTGCCGATTTCGTAGCACCGAGATGGAAGACTTGAGGCAGTCGGCTCGCTGTCAAAAGCGGATTCCAGTCGGACTGACCTCCGAGTCGTGCGGAGTCGAGGGCAGCTCGCGCTCGCTGGAGGGAAAGCGACCGCGGGCGCCGTGTCGGTGACGCGTCTGGGCTCGTCGGACTGATCGAGAAGCGCGCCGTCGAACATCTGCGGACGGCGCTAGCGCTTGAGGACCTCGCGCGTGGGGTTCGCGACGGGTCCGCCTCCGGAACCGCGTCCGCCGCCCACTCGGCGCGCTTCCAGCTCGGTACGGGCGTCACGTAGCCCGCCTTCGGAACGAAGCGCGAACGCTCGACGAGCGCGTACTTGTGGATGTAGCGCGGGCAGTTCGGGAAGACCTCGCGCACGGCGCCGCGTGCCGAACGTGTCCTGAAGGCGACGCGCGCCGGGCCCGTCGCGGTCGTCGGTCATTCCTCTCCGCTACGGCAACTCCACGCCGGCGTAAAGCGGCCGGGCGTGTAGCAACAGCCTGCCTTCGCGCGGCGTCTGGGCTAGCTTTCGATCCATGAGCGACCCCCTGCCTCGGTTTCACGAGTGGCTTGACGACGCCAAGAAACGCGGACTGCCTGAGCCCACCGCCATGGCCCTGGCCACCGCGAATGCCCAGGGCGTCCCCGCGGTTCGAATGGTTCTCCTCAAGGCCGCAGACACGCGAGGGTTCGTGTTCTATACGAACCTCGAGAGCAACAAGGGGGGCGACCTCCGAGACAATCCGAGGGCCGCGCTGTGCTTCTTCTGGGCCGAAACCCGCCAGGTCCGGGTATCCGGGCCCGTAGAGCCCGTGAGCCCCGCCGAGGCCGACGAGTACTTCGCCTCGCGCCCGCGCCTCAGCCAAATCGGAGCCTGGGCCTCGCGGCAGTCGCGCCCCCTGTCGACCTTCGCCGAGCTCGAGCTAGCCGTTGCGAGCTTCACCGCCAAGTTCGGCTTGGGTGCCGTTCCGCGTCCACCCCATTGGTCTGGCTTTCGTGTGGTGCCCGAGCGCATTGAGTTTTGGCAGCTGCGCCCCTACCGGCTCCACGAGCGGGTGGTCCACGTTCGCACGGCATCCGGCTGGGAGGAGCAGCGGCTGTTTCCGTGACCTCGTGCGGGCGGCACATCGGGACCGCGGGACCGTGACTCGTCGTCAGGATTCGGGGATCGTCGACAGCCGACGTTCTCATCGCCCCTCCGGAAATCGACGGGGCACCATCCGGGCATCGGAGCAGCCCCGCTGAGCTCAGCCTTGTACATCGTCGAGACGCGGCGCGGATCCCGTGGCAATTCTGTTCGGGCCTGTGGTGCGTCTCTTGCGATCATGCATCGCAAACGAACCGTGGAGGATGAAATGGCGCTTCGATGGGGTCGTCAGATACCTAACCTAGACGCGAGCGGCGGCGTGATCCTCCCTGCGATTGTCAGCGGCAAGACCATCGCGGTCTACGTCTCGGCCGAGGCGAAGGATGACTTTGGCATTCCTGCTTGCCAGGACGTGGCGGAAGAGAAGATCCGCTTGGCCGGATTGAC
>CAYNLL010000719.1:0-1571 GCA_964398015.1 uncultured Opitutaceae bacterium
GCCGCGCAGGCGCGCCACCACGTCGTGGGACGTGTGGGCACCCGGCTTGTCGACCAGAAGCACGCCGTCGAGTTCCTTGTGAAGTCCCTGCATTGTGGCTACAGCTTAGTCCCCGCGCGCTCCGCGTCCACCAGCCGCAGCCTTTCCTCGAGGGCCCCAAGCAGGAGCCCCCGGAACTCCGAGCCGCCCTTCTTCAGGTTGAGGCCCGCGGCGCAGGCGTGGCCGCCGCCGCCGAATGTTCCCGCGACAAGGTCCAGGCGGCAGAGGGGATCCTTCGCCCTCAGGCTCGCCTTCACCCCACCGTCAGGCTTCTCCTCGATCAGGACGCCGACCTCGACGCCGTCGATGCACCGCGCAAAGTCGACGAGGCCCTCCGTGTCCTCGGCAGTCGTGCCCGTCGCCTCAAAGATCCCCGCTGGCAGGGTCCCGATGCACACGCGTCCTCCCGCGCCCAGGAGAAGCGAGGAGAGGAAGCGCTCGAGGAGCCGGAGCTTGCCGAGCGACTCCCGCTCGTAGAGCTCGTAGCCCGCCTGGGCGGGCGACGCGCCCCGGCTCACGAGCTCCCCCGCGAGGACGAAGCT
Source organism: uncultured Opitutaceae bacterium (assembly GCA_964398015.1). Lineage (GTDB taxonomy): Bacteria > Verrucomicrobiota > Verrucomicrobiia > Opitutales > Opitutaceae > Palsa-1447. The sequence goes on from CAYNLL010000719.1 coordinate 582, forward strand.
GCGCTGGGAGGTTGAGTTGAAGCGGAACTGGCCCGTGTCGGTGATGATCCCGGCAAAGAGAGCCGTCGCCGTCGCGGCGTCGATGACGATCCCCGCGTCGACAAAAAGGCCCGCAAGCAGCTCGCAGGACGCCGCGGAGGCGCTGTCCACGATGTTGATCGTGGCAAAGCCGCCGTTCGACAGGTGGTGGTCCACGCTGCCCTCGGGGCGCGGGAACCGCGCCTTCAGGCGCTCCCCCGCCCTGGCATGGTCGGCGCAGTCGACGAAGACCGAGGCGGTGTCCTCGGGCAGGCCGAGGGCCTCCTCGGTGCGGATGAACTCCATTCCCCGCAGGATGTAGGCGAGGCGGCGGGGAACCGCGTCCGAGTTGACGCAGACCACCCTTGATCCGCGCGCGGCCAGCACCCGGGCAAGCGCGACTTGGGAGCCGATGCAGTCGCCGTCGGGCCGCGAGTGCCCGATCACGGCGACGGACCGGCCCGCGACGCTGGCGAGCAGCCGTCCGAAATCCTCGGCAAACTCAGGGTAGAACTTCTCCATTGCTCGGGCTGGCCGGTGTCTCCCCCGCGGGCTCGATCTGGTCGAGCGCGCGGAGCAGACGGGCCACGCGGTCGCTTGACTTGTCGAGAACGTAGGTGAGGCGCGGGAGAAACTTCAGCACGATGCGCTTGGCCAGCTCCTCGCGGATCTCGGGCGCCCGCTTCTGGAGCCAGCGGAACCGGTCCGCCACGGCGGCCGCGTCGCCGATGATGGCCACGAACACGCGCCCGTCCCTCAGGTCCGGGGCGACGCGGACCTCGGATATGGTGATCGCCACGGCCTCGTCCGCGTGCCTCTGGCGCAGGATATCGCTGATCTCGCGCTGGACGAGCTCGTTGATTCTGACGATGCGATTGGACACTTGTTTTAGCCCGAAGGCCGGCCCCTTAGAGCGAGGCCCTGACCTTCTGGGTGTCGTAGCACTCGATCACGTCGCCCACCTGGTAGCCG
>CAYNLL010000720.1:0-1566 GCA_964398015.1 uncultured Opitutaceae bacterium
CGAGAAGCGCTCGAGGGCGCGGCGGATGAGCTTCTTGCAGGCCACCGGGTCGGAGATGCGCTCGGCCATGTAGAGGTGGAGCACCGTCCCGCCGGTGTACTTGCGCTGGAGCTCGTTCTGGTGCTCGAGGGCCTCGAAGGGGTCGTCGGTGTAGCCGGCGGGCAGCTGGGACGAGTTGGTGTAGTAGGGGTTCGCCGATGTCCCGGCCTGGAGGATGTCGTGCCAGCGCTTGCGGTCCTCCTTCGCGAAGCGGTACGTCGTCCCCTCGGCCGGCGTCGCCTCGAGGTTGTACATGTGGCCGGTCTGGTCCTGGATCTCCAGTATCCTGGCCCGGATCCGGTCGAGGAAGCGGTGGGCGAACGCGTAGCCCCACTCCGAGGCGATGTTCTCCTTGTCCTCCGTGAAGTTGCGGATCATCTCGTTGATCCCGTTCACGCCCAGGGTTGAGAAGTGGTTCCTGAGCGTGCCCAGGTAGCGCTTGGTGAAGGGGAACAGCCCCTGGTCCATCAGCTGCTGCACCACCTTGCGCTTGAGCTCGAGGCAGACCCGGCCCAGGTCGATCAGCTCGTCGAAGCGGCGGAAGAGGGCGGCCTCGTCGCCCTTGCAGAGGAAGCCGAGACGGGCGCAGTTGAACGTCACCACGCCGATCGAGCCGGTCTGCTCGGCGGAGCCGAAGAGCCCGTTGCCTCGCTTGAGCAGCTCGCGCAGGTCGAGCTGCAGGCGGCAGCACATCGAGCGGATCATGTTGGGCTTCAGGTCCGAGTTGATGAAGTTCTGGAAGTAGGGGAGCCCGTACTTCGCCGTCATGGCGAAGAGCCGCCCCGCGTTCTCCGAGTCCCAGGGGAAGTCGGGGGTCATGTTGTAGGTCGGGATGGGGAACGTGAAGACCCGCCCCTTCGCGTCGCCCTGGCTCATGATCTCGATGTAGGCCCGGTTGATCATGTCCATTTCCGCCTGGAGGTCGCCGTAGGCGAAGGGCTGCTCGACGCCCGCGATGACGGGCACCTGCGCCTTCAGGTCCTCGGGGCAGGTCCAGTCAAACGTCAGGTTGGTGAAGGGCGTCTGCGTGCCCCAGCGCGAGGGCACGTTGAGGTTGTAGATCAGCTCCTGGACGCACTGGCGGACCTGCTCGTAGCTCAGGCCGTCCTTCCGGATGAACGGCGCCATGTAGGTGTCGAACGAGGAGAACGCCTGGGCCCCGGCCCACTCGTTCTGCAGCGTGCCGAGGAAGTTGACGATCTGGCCGATGGCCGAGTGCATGTGCCGGGGCGGCGCGGCCTCGACCCTCCCGGGCACCCCGTTGAGGCCCTCCATCAGGAAGGTGCGCAGCGACCAGCCGGCGCAGTAGCCCGAGAGCATATCCAGATCGTGGATATGGAGGTCGCCGTTGCGGTGCGCGGCGCCGACCTCCGGGGGGTACACGTGGTTCAGCCAGTAGTTCGCGGTGATCTTGCCGGAGACGTTCAGGATCAGACCGCCGAGGCTGTAGCCCTGGTTCGCGTTGGCCGCCACCCGCCAGTCCTGGCGCGTGAGGTACTCGTTGATCGAGGACTCGACGTCCACCGT
>CAYNLL010000721.1:0-1561 GCA_964398015.1 uncultured Opitutaceae bacterium
GAAGCTCAAGGCGTTGATCCCGTGAAGGCGGGGTGAACGCCGGGCCGCTGCTCGACATCGTCACAGCAGGGTCATTGGCGTTCGGCGCGGCCGGCTTTGTGGCGGCATTCCGCATGCGGGCGCAGGCGCGGCCTTCAACGGGGCATTTCCCGCGGCACCAGCCCTTTACGGCGCCGGCAAAGCAGCGTCGGGCCCCCGAAGGAAGCCGCCGGCATACGATCGGCGGAAGCCGCTCCACCTCTTGGACGAATTATTATCGGCTCCCGATTCTAGGCACCCGCGGCGGAGAGGCGGACCGCCTCGGGCTCGGCCGCGGGGGTCCACTCGTTCGAGGAGTCGAACCGTGACCGGAGGGCGGCGTGCGCCTCCCGCAGGCACCGCTCCGTGGACGCCCAGTCCAGGCAGCCGTCCGTGATCGAAACCCCGTAGCGAAGGCGGCCGCCTGGCCGGGGCATGGCCTGGCATCCGCCGGACAGGTTGCTCTCCAGCATGAACCCTATGATCGAGCGGCGGCCTCCCGCGGCCTGCCGGACGACCTCGGCGAGGACCCGTGGCTGCAGCCCGGGCCGGCGCAGGGAGTTGTCGTGGCTGCAGTCGACCATGATCGCCGGCCGCAGGCCCAGACCCGCGAGCTCCGACTCCGTGATCGCCAGGTGGGCCGAGGAGAAGTTGGGGCCGCCCGAGCCGCCGCGCAGCACGACGTGGCAGTCCGGGTTGCCCCGGCTGCGCATCGCCGCCACGCGTCCGTCCGACGCGATCCCGAGGAAGGACTGGATGTGGCCGGCCGCCTTCACCGCGTGCACGGCGCCCTGAACCGAACCGTCGGTCCCGTTCTTGAAGCCGATCGGCATCGAGAGGCCCGAGGCGAGCTGGCGGTGGAGCTGCGACTCAGTCGTGCGGGCGCCGATGGCGGCCCAGCACACCAGGTCGGCGAGGTACTGCGGGCTGATCGGGTCGAGGAACTCCGTCGCCGTCGGAAGGCCGAGGTCGAGCATGTCCCGCAGGAAACGCCGGGTCAGCCGCAGCCCGTCCTCGACGTCGCCGCTCCCGTCGAGGTGGGGATCGAGGAGCATGCCCGGCCAGCCCAGGCAGGTGCGGGGCTTCTCAAAGTACGCGCGCATCACGACCACGAGGCGGTCGCCCAGCTCGTGCGACAGCTCCGCGAGGCGCCCGCCGTACTCCCGGCCGGCTCCGAGGTCGTGGATGGAGCACGGCCCGACAACGGCGAGGAGGCGGGGATCGGCGCCGGTGAGGATGTCCCGGATGATCCTCCGGCTGCACGACACCAGCGCGGCGTGGGCCCTCCTGCGGGGCAGCTGGGCGCGGAGCTCCAAGGGCGCCGGCAGGGAGCGGCATTCCGAGATCCGAAGGTCCGAGGTGGGTTCCATGGGAAGGGAGCGCTAGATGACCGCGACGGCCTCCATCTCGACCAGAAGGTTGTGCCTGCAGACGTCCGCGATCACGCAGACTTTCGGGAGAGCCGGGACCTGCAGGAGGCGGCTCACCCGCTCCCAGGCCTCCCATGCCTCGCGGTCCTTGCAGAACAGCGTAGCCGAGGTGA
>CAYNLL010000722.1:0-1558 GCA_964398015.1 uncultured Opitutaceae bacterium
CAGCCTCGACAAGGAGTACGAGGGGACGATCGAGCTCGGGAAGACGACGGATTCGCAGGACGCCGACGGGCAGGTGATGGAAACGCGCCCTGTTCCGCCCCTGACGCAGGGCGAGGTGGCCGCGGCGATGTCGGGCTTCCTGGGTGACCAGTACCAGACCCCGCCCATGTTCTCGGCCATCAAGATCGGGGGCGTGCCGCTCTACAAGAAGGCCCGCAGGGGCGAGGAGGTCGAGCGCGAGCCGAGGTTCATCCGCGTCGTCTCATGGGACCTCCTGCGCTTTGCGACGCCCCACATCGACTTCAGGCTTCGCTGCACCAAGGGTACCTACGTGCGGACGCTGGCAAGCGACCTGGGGGCCAAGCTGGGGTGCGGCGCCCACCTGAGCGCGCTGCGGCGCACGGCGACCGACCGGTTCAACGTTGCGCAGGCCCTGACGCTGGAGCAGATCGAGGGGCTCTCGGTTCCCGAGATCGAGCGCAAGCTCATCCCCGTGCACCTGGCGGTGCCGAGCGTCGCCCTATGACCCTTCCCGCGCAGTTCGACGGTCTCGACCGGGTGGCGCTCCCCGCGGGCCCGCTCCACGTGGCCATAGGGATATTTGACGGCGTGCACCTCGGGCACCTGGTGGTGATCGAGGGCGCGGTGCAGTCGGCCCGCCACAGCGGCGGGGTCGCCGTCGTCCTCACGTTCTCGCCTCACCCGAGCGTCCTGCTCAACCCGTCCAATCCGACCCGGATGATCCTCGATCTGCCCGCCAAGGTCGCCAAGCTCGGCTCGCTGGGCGTCGCCGCGGTCGTGGTCCAGCCGTTCACGCCCGAGCTTGCCGCCGTCTCCGCCGAGGAGTTCGTGCCTCTGATCAAGCGCCATATGCCCGGGCTCGCCGGAATCTACGTGGGGGAGAACTTCAGGTTCGGCCGCGGGCGCCGCGGCGACGTCGCGATGCTCATCGCGGAGGGGCGGCGCCACGGGATCTCCGTCTTCAGCGCGCCCCGCGTCAACCTGGACGGCGAGCCGATCAGCAGCACGAGAATCCGGGAGAGGATCAAGGCCGGCGACATGAGGGGAGCGGCCGCGCTCCTGGGCTACGTCTACACCGCCCACGGGACGGTCGTCCATGGCAAGCATCTCGGCCGCACCTTGGGGTTTCCAACGCTCAACCTGGGGTGGTCGCCCGACTTGAGGCCGCTCTACGGGGTCTATGCCGTGCGTGTCTCCGGCGCCAAGTCGTACGGGTGGCTCCCGGGCGTAGCCAACTACGGACTAAGGCCGACCGTGGAGCAGTCCCAGGAGCCGCGGCTGGAGATCCACATGCTCGTCGCATGCCCTTACGGGGCGGGGGATTCCGTGACCGTGGAATGGGTCAAATTTCTGCGTCCCGAGCAGAAGTTCGCCGGAATTGAGGAATTGAGCGCTCAGATCGCCCGTGACGTGGCCGCGGCGCGTGCGGAATTTTCCTTGCCGTAATCGGCGGCACTCCTGCTTAATTTACAACCCAATCTTCGCGGACCCTTAGCTCAGTTGGTTAGAGCGTTTCCTTGACATGGAAAAGGTCACT
>CAYNLL010000723.1:0-1554 GCA_964398015.1 uncultured Opitutaceae bacterium
CGAGCGCGGTGAGCAGGCCGTTGATCCACGGCCACAGCGCGACGGGCTCGCCGTTGGTGATGAAGAACGGGCGGCCGCCCGCCCGGGAATCCCCTGTGGCCAGGGCCTCCTCCGCGCAGAGGTGGGCGTCGGCCGCATTGCGCACGTGCACCATGTCGACGCGGTTGCTCCCCTGCCCCACGATCCTGAGGCGCCCGGCCCTGGCGCTGCTGATGAGCCGCGGCGCAAGGTGGGGGTCGCCCGCCCCGAAGATCAGGTGCGGGCGAAGCGCCACGGTGGCGAGCGCGGGCCCGTGCGCCGCCAGCACGTCCGCCTCGGCCCTTGCCTTCGTCAGGGGGTACGGGCTCGGGCAGCGCGTCGTGAGGGGGAGGGACTCGTCGGCGCCGGCGAGGTCGCGCCCGTTGTAGACGACGCTGGGAGTGCTCGTGTACACGAGGTGCCGGACGCCGTGCGCCCGGCACCCCTCGATCACGGCCCGCGTCCCGTCGACGTTGGCCCTGAAGAAGTCCGAGGGGGAGCCCCAGACTCCCACCCTCGCGGCGGCGTGGAAGACGGTCTCCGCCCCCGCGCACGCCGAGCGGACAGCCGCCGCATCCTCGAGCGCGGCGCGGACGAAGCGGACGCCGCGCGCCTCGAGGTCGGGCGCGGGCGTCCGGGCCAGCACCGCCACCTCCCTGCCCTGCGAGAGCAGCAGGTCAACGATCCTGCGCCCGAGGAACCCGGTCCCGCCGGTCACGAGGGCGGGGCCCAGCGGGGCGGCGTGGGGGGCGATGAGGCTCATGGGTGGGGGGTGTCGGGCGCCGCGGCAGGGGGCTCACTCCGCGCGGTACGCCCTCGCGGTGGCCGCCCAGCGAGCGAGGGAGAGCCGGTGGATCTTCGCGTTGTGGCGGACGTCGACCGGCAGGCGGCGGCAGAAGAAGAACGTCCTCACGGCGGCGGTGTGGGCGTGGAGCCTCCCGAGCGCCCGGAGTTCCGCGGCGAGCGTGCGCGCGTCCCGCCCGCCCCTGGGCCGCGCCTCGACGACCAGGGCGGGGCCCGTCCCCACGCCGACCAGCGCGCAGCGCCGCGCGCGCGCATGGGCGCGGAAGACCTGCTCGCACGGCTCCGTGAACAGGGTCCCGTGCGCCGTCTGGACGCGCTCGGCCTTGCGGCCGAGGAACCAGAGCCGGCCCGCCTCGTCCACAGAGCCGCAGTCCCCCATCCTGTGCCAGACGCCGCCCGACGCCGGGTCGGGGATCTTGGCGGCCGCGGTCGCCTCCGGGAGGGCGTCGTATTCCCGCGTGACGACGGGCCCGCGGACGACGATCTCGCCGACCGCGCCCGGGGGAAGGACGTCGCCGGGTCCGAGCGAGGCGACCGGTCCGTCGGAGAGGGCAATGATCCGGACGTCGATCCCCCGGACGGGGCGCCCGATGCACGCGCCCCGGGTCGAGCCGGGGTCAATCTCCGCGGAGGACACCGTGCTCACCGGGAGCGCCTCGGTCGCTCCGTACGGGCTGTGGAGCGTCCCTCCCGTGAGGAGCGGCATGACGAGGAAGGGACCCCGGGGCGAGT
>CAYNLL010000724.1:0-1549 GCA_964398015.1 uncultured Opitutaceae bacterium
CCAAACCAACCCCCTACACCCATCTCGATCCCGGGGATAAACTCTTGAAGTAGAAAGCTGTACTGTTTGCCGAGTTTCTTCCACTTCTCAAGCATGTAGACCATGTCAGCCGGGGAGTCACTACAATAAGACAGAGCCTTGTCCGCTTCACCGTCTGGCTTACTGACCCATCTTTTTGGGTTGGCCTTGACGAAACTTATTGCCTTATCATAGCTAGAGAATTCGACCGATGGAATTATCGGGATTCCATGCTTTCGTAGGATGTCCTGGCCCTTCTTGCGGTCGAGCTCCCACGCGGCCATGGCGGTTCCCGGGCCCACTACCGTCCGCCCTTCCTCGATCGCCCGGTCCACGTCGCGCAGCCAGCGGAGATTGTCGGCTAGGAAGATCAGGTCGGCCCAGCGGTAGTAGGGCGAGGCGTCGCGGATCACGTCCACCATCCCCTGGCCGATGTACTTGTTCTTGGGTGTGTCGCGGATGCAGGTCTTGACCTGGTGCCCGAGCTGCTTCGCCCGCCAAGCCAAGTCCAGCGCGAGCCCGTCAGGGTCAATTATGAGCAGCTTCACAGCCCGTACCCCGATATGGGTTGGGGAACGCCGAAGAAGCCCGACAGGCCCGGTGTCGACCCCATGATCGAACCCGTGGACGGCGCGCTAGGGTTAGCCGCCAGGCCGGGGCTTGCCGGGTTGGACGCCGCAGGCGCGGGGGCCTGCCCGCGGGGGGCGAGGCCGAGCTGACCCATCTGGGACACGGCGGCGGCGTTGGGCGCGGGAGCGTTGGCCTGCGCTATGGCCTGCGCGATCGAGTTGGGTGACGAGACTGTGGAGGAGGGCGAGCCGAATTGCGACGGGCCGGGGGAAGGCCCGGGCGAGCCGGGGTTGCCGGGGGCGAGTCCGCCAAGGCCGGGGCTCACGCCCTCCATCGAAGGGTAGCCCATGGTCTGGCCTGGGCCTTGCGTGCCGGGGGCCGAGGCGGGACCGAGCCCTGCGCCGCCCAGGCCAAGCCCCATGGCGTTGACGCCGGACAGCTTTGCAAGCATGGCGGGCGACAGGGAGGGCGCGACCGGCGCAGGGGGAGCGGCTACTTGGCCCATGCCTCCTTGTGGGGGCCCCAGCGGGGAGGTCGTTACTCCTGGAGTAGGCGCGGCGCTGCCGAACCCCTGTCCAAGAACGCCCTTTTGGCCATTAGGGCTACCGAGACCCAACTGCGACGCGACGATCAGGGGGTTTTGCACAGCGGGGTTCATGCCGACAGGGGCGTCGCCGTAGTGGGCGAACATCTGGGAGAGCGCAGTCGCGGCTTCGGCCGCAGCACCATGCCCGCCCGGGCCCACCCCGCCCGCGCTGCCCCCAGTGGATGCACCGCCCGCACCGCCCGCACCGCCCGCACCGCCTACGCCTCCGACTCCGCCTCCGATGCCCCCGATGCCTCCAACACCTACGCCCCCGCCGACACTTGCGCCGACGCCGGCCGGAGAGCCAAAACCAGTGGGGGCTCCGATACCGACGCTATCCCCCCCGGGTGCAGTGGCGTCCGCGCTACCCCCCGG
>CAYNLL010000725.1:0-1547 GCA_964398015.1 uncultured Opitutaceae bacterium
AGATGAAGGCCTCGCCGCCGAGCCGCGCCCAGATCGACGCGGCGAGCTCGCAGAAATGCCGCGAGAAGTAGCGGACGTCGTGGGCGATCACGAGGCGCGGGATGGAGCCGTCGCCGTGCCCCGTCAGGTAGCCCTGGGTGTAGCGGAACAGCCCGATGACCGCCCGGGCGAGGGTGAAGTCGTTGAGCATGTTGCTGCCGACGGCGGCGTGCTCGGGCGCGCCGAAAGGGCCCGGTGTTCCGGTCTCCGAGGAGGCCGGCTTCGCCCCGATCGTACGGCCGCGAATGCCGCCCGTTCCGAATTCAAGCTCGCGGTAAAACCGGTCGTTGAGCTCCCCCCACGCCTGGCTCCCGACGAGCTCGGCGATGCTGGACTGGGCCCAGGCCGGGAGGCCCGCCTCGAGGAAGGCGGCCATGTTTTTCTCGGCGGCGGCCATGAGCTGGCCGGCCTGCACGGCCGATCTGATCTGGTCGGACTGCGTCATGGGGGTGAGGGTTCCAGGCATAGGCCGTCGGCGACGGCGGGTTTGGGATCCAGCCGCGACCAGCCCTCCAGGAACGTGGGCTCGTCGTAGGCGAAAAGGGGCGAAACTTCGAGAGCGAACGCGGGGAGGCCGGACGCGTCCGCGGGCACCTCCGCCCCGGCCGCCCGCAGCCAGCGGGCGAACTGCCGCAGCTGGTCGGCTCGGCAGGTGGCCGGCGAGTCGACGCCCTGGGCGTTCTTGACGGGCGAGAAGTCGTCGGCGCGGGCCGTCTCGATCACGACGGGGTTCTTGGCGAAGGGCAGAGCGTCGAAGACGAAGAGCTCGAACTTCACCCCGTTAGCCTTCTCCGGAACCACGTCCGAGCCGCCGGCGTCCACGGTGGCGATCCTCTTGTCCGCCCTGTGAAACGGGAGCTTGCCCTCGCCTCGGGCCATTCGCCGGATGAATTCGCGATCGATGATGTGGATGGCGATGCTGCCGGCCCCGAACCGGAGGGCGCCGGTCGAGGGGTCCGTCTCCCTCTGGTAGGACAGGGGCAGGTCCGAATACTCGATCACGACCAGCCGGCCCTTGAGAATGCAGAAATGCCCCAGCTTCTCCTCGGGGTACGCCTTGAGCACGGTCTTGCTCGACATCTCCGAGTTGCGGCCCAGGTGCCAGCCGATGAACGCCGGGTCAACGCACCGGACCAGGGGATTGTCCACCTGGAAGTAGCTGACGGTGTCGATGCCCTCCGCGACCATGAGGTCGAGCGCCCCGCTGCGCTCCAGGGCCCGCAGGGAGCCCCCGTGCCCGTCCGGCGACAGCGCGAGCGAGCCCTGCGTCTCCAGGAGGATCTTCCCGGTGAAGTCCACGGCCGGCATCCTCCCCTGCGGCAGGAAATGCACCCGGGCAGGGTCGAGCCCGAAGTGGCGGTGATCCTTGAAGAAAGCCACCGTGGCCGCGTGGTTCTGGTGGCTCGTCATGATGAACCAGTGCAGCGGCCGGCCGTACCGCCTTCCCGCGGCCAGCAGCTTGCCTGCGAACACCTCGAAGAGGCAGCGGCGGCGCACGGGCGTCACGG
>CAYNLL010000726.1:0-1545 GCA_964398015.1 uncultured Opitutaceae bacterium
TGTCCCCGTCGTTCTGGTAGTTCTTCGCCGCGTTGATGCCCCCCTGCGCCGCGATGGAGTGCGCGCGCCTCGGGCTGTCATGGAACACGAAGTTGGCGACCCTGTAGCCGAGCTCGGCCAGGGTCGCCGACGCGGACGCCCCCGCGAGCCCCGCCCCGACGACGATCACCTCGTACTTGCGCTTGTTCGCCGGGTTGACGAGCCGTATGTCCGCCTTGTGCCTGCGCCACTTCTCGCTCAGCGCGCCGGAGGGGATCCTGGAATCGAGTTGGGCCATGGGAAGGGTCTACCTGATGAGCCCGGCGAGGGCGGCGCCCGGGATGGCGAGGTTGCCCAGGAAGTACAGGGCGCAGAACACCGTGACGACGAGCCGCAGGCAGCGGTCCCAGCGGTGGCTGCGCAGCCCGAATGTCTGGAAGAGGCTGTCAGCCCCGTGCAGCAGGTGGAGCGAGAGGAGCCCCACCGCGATGATGTAGAAGACCGAGACGTAAGGGTTCGCGAACCCGCGGATCACCATGGTGCGCACGTCGAGGACCTCGGTCCCCGACCTGACCACGGTGAGCCCGAGCACGTGGTAGTCGCCCCTCATCGTGTAGTGCGGGAGGTTCGCCTTGAACGTCTCTGGCTGGGCCACGCCGACCGTGAACTGCGCGAGGTGGTACAGGATGAAGAAGAAGACAATGTATCCGGTCCACCTCATGTACCGCGACGCAAACGCCGCCTGGATCCACCTCTTCACGGCATAGGGCTCGTCGCCCCTCGCGTTGCGGCTCTCGAGCGCCAGGACCGTCGCCGCCCAGATGTGGAGCGCCACGCAGGCGAGGAGCACCAGGCGCACCGCCCAGAGCGCCGGCCCCAGGGACTGGAGGAAATGCGCGTAGCCGTTGATCCTGTCGGGATCCTCGAAGACCTGGAGGTTGCCGACCAGGTGGCCCGTGACGAAGCCGATCAGGACCAGGCCGGTCGCGGCCATTATCAGTTTCTTGCCGATCGTGCTGCCAAAGAGGTTGCGGACAAAGTCCATCGAGCGAGGTTTCGTAAGGCTCCAGTCCAAACAGTTAGCCCCGCCGAGTAAAGAACGAGAATCCGGGCCCGTCAGGTCATTAGCGACCCTAACCGCCCGGAGAAGCGTCAAGCCCGCGCGAGCGGCTTGAGGGGCGAGAACTTGCCGCTTGCCGCGGGCGCGATCGACTTCCGGCGGAAGGCGTTCACGCGCACGCCCGGGCCCAGGAGCCCGGAGAGCGCCTCCTCGACGCCGCGGCCGTGCGCGGTCCTGTCGGCGACATAGTGGAAATCCCAGCGGCTCTCACCCGTCTGGGTGAGCACGTAGTGCCAGCACGAGAAATCCGCGGGCAGCGCGGCATCCACCTCGGTGGAGGAGACCAGCGAGCCGTCCGGCCTGAAGTGCAGGTCGCGCTCGCGCCCGAGGATCCTGAACCCGTCCGGCATCGTCCGGACGATGTCGCCCGTGTTGTACCGCAGCAGGGGCATCGCCTCGCGCCCGCGCGTGGTGACCAGGATCTGGTGGACGCCGGGAGCGCCCTC
>CAYNLL010000727.1:0-1541 GCA_964398015.1 uncultured Opitutaceae bacterium
GACGCGAGATCTACGCGGCCATCCTCGGCAGCTACGAGAGCGCACATGCGCTTCCTTTGGTGGAACTTGATCTTTCCAAGCTGCCCAAGGGAACGCCCAGAATCGCGAGCCTCGATGTGAAATTCGAGAAGGACTCGGAAGTGTATAAGCTCACGAAATCGGCGATCGCCGAAGACCTCGATGAGGAGACTACGACGAAACTCAGCGAGATCGCGATCAAGGCTTTTCGCGCCGTCAAGCTGCGCGATTATGGCCGCATCGACATGCGGCTATCGAGCAAGGGCGAGATTTATGTGATCGAGGCGAATCCGAACCCCTGGCTCTCCAGCGGACAGGAGTTCGCCATGGCTGCGAAGAAATCGGGGCTGTCGTATACCCAGATGATTGGGGAGATCGTGGAGTTGGCGATGGCTCGACAAGCGTGAAGATGGCAAGAAGGCTCAGCTTGGTTGCGGCACGCTAGCCCGGCAATTAGCGCGTTTTCCGGGGCTTCTTCCAGGAAACTGGGTGCAGGATGAGTTACCTGTGGGATTCTCCGCGATGGTCTCGGTGAGCGGCTGAAGGTTGAGCAACGGGAGGCCGGTCGGCGGTAGGTCCCCAGGGGCAGGGCCGCAAGGTCCGCATTCAGCCAGCTTCAGAGCAAGAGTGAAACTTCGGCTACCGAGGCTGGTTACGTCGAGCTGCGACTTGATCGGCCCATAGCCCCAAGCGGTTACGGAAATCTCATAAGTGCCCAAGGGCAAGGAGAACTGGGCCTGGCCGTCGTCGTCTGCCGTCTTGCGGCTTATCGCACCATCGGAGGCCGACTTCACGGTCACGTCCGCCTTTCGGACGACCGCTCCAGATGGATCGATGATGGTTATCGTCAGAGTGCTCGCCGGCTGCGGTGTTTGCGTGGAGATCGGATCCAGCCCGAGCGTAAGGATCAGTCCATACCAAAGAGTTCGCATCGTTCTATCTGTTTGGATGATGGCTAGCCTTTGCTGAGGCGGCGGGCGAAGTCGAGGAAGGTGAGCGCGCAGGGAGAGTAGCCGCCGGGGTCCTGCGGCCCCCCGGCCGGGGCGTTGGGTGGCGCGTAGCCCGTGAATTCGCCGGTGAGGGGGTCCATCTGCTGACGGAAGAGTTTGGCGAGGTGGTCGGGGGATTGTGCCTCGGCGACGTGGCGCATGAGGGCGGAGCACCACTGCTGCATGACGTGGTCCAGCTCGGCCTGCTTGCCGTAGTGGGACATCCAGCGGGGTGCGCGCAGGGCGGTGAGGGCCTGGCTGGCTCCGCCCCAGGAGTTGCGCGGGATGGGTCGGACGAAGGTGGGCTCGTCGAGCGCGGAGGATGGGAACGGGTAGGGCGCCCAGAAGGCTTTGGGGTTGTAGATCTGTTTGGTCCAGAGGTCGTTGAAGATGTGCTTGTCCTTGTGGGGATCGAGGACGTGCTCGCCGAGGACGCGGATGTTGACGACAGAGCGGACCTTGACGAAGTTGTTCTGGGCGTCAAGGTCGTAGAAGGCGACATCTTCGGGTGCGTAGAGTTTGGTGAGGATGAGC
>CAYNLL010000728.1:0-1540 GCA_964398015.1 uncultured Opitutaceae bacterium
GAAATCAGACGTGGGCGCAAGCTCACCGGGGGTTCGAATCCCTCCTCCTCCGCCACGTCTCGCGTCGGCGTACCCGGAACGCTCCAGTGTCCCCCCGGGCTTTGACCCGTGGCGAAAGACCGGGGGCGTCCCAGCGCCCTATCGCGCCCGCTGACCGGCAACTTGGGTCTGCTCGAGCCCGACGACCCCCTCTGTCGCAAGCCAGGGCCGCGCGTCGGGAGTGTCGGTGCCGAAGGTGCAGTCACTGAAGATCGCCCCGTCGACGTTTCGAAGGAAGAAAGCATAGGCGGGTAGGTTGCCGAAGCGGGTCCCCTCGGGATACTCGCCATGGTACTCCGGCGTCTGCGCGGGCGCCGTGGTCACCCCTCCCGGGAACTTCAGCCTAAGGCCGATGAAACGGACATTGCGGATGGGATGGCCCGGAACCCCGGTCACCAGGCAGGCGATCGGCTTGGCGCCGGACGTCGACGTGATGTTTCTGAACACCAGGTTGGAAACGCTGCCGATCGGCCCGCGGCGGTGGCCGAGGATCACGGAGATGACCTGAGCGGCCCCGGACACCTGGCAGTCCCGCACCTCGACGTCGTCGATCACGGCGCCGTCTACCGACTCCCAGGTGACGGCCGTGTTTCCCGTGTTCCTGAGCACAAGGTCCTCGCAACGCACGTGGGTCAGGCTGCCCTGGCTCGCTGTCCCGAACTTGAGGCAGTTGCCCGCGCTGATGCCCATCTTGTCCACCGTGCAACGGCGCACCACGATGTTCCCGCAGCCGACGGCGCTGCCGCTCTTGAAGCAGATGCCGTCGTCCTGGGACCGGATGTTGCAGTCCTCGACCAGGACGTCGTGGCAGTCGCAGATGTCCATTCCGTCGCGGTTGGAGGACAGATTGCCAGTGTCGACAGTCACGCCGCGCAGGACCAGGCCGGTGCATTCCAGGTAGACCTCGGTCCACATTCCGGCGTGCAGGAGCTTCACGGCGCTCACCTCGACCCCCTCCGAGCTTGCGATCTCGAGGATCGATGGGCGGAGCTTCTCGGTGACCTTCTTGCCGACGCTGCGCCACGGCGGGAAATCCCCTTGTCCGTCGATCGTCCCGCCGCCCGTGATCGTGACGTGCTTGAGGTGCTCGCCGAAGATGAGGCGCTTCTGACAGGGGTCGTTCGCGGTGTTCTCCGCGGCGGCCTCCCTCGAGGGGTACTCGGCCTCGTCCGTTGACTGGATCCCCAGCAGCGAAGCCGACGGGGCGATGTAGAGCGTCATGTCCGAACCCAGCGTGACCTGTCCCGTCAGGTACCTGCCGTCGTGCAGGTACACAGATCCGCCCGATCCCTTGCACGCCTCAATCGCGCGCTGAAGGGCCACGCGGTCATTTGTCCGGCCGTCGCCCTTCGCCCCGAATGCGAGGGGGTCGAAGATCGGCCCGGGCGGCCCGGCCGCGGGCCCGCCGTGAAGTGGCGCAAGGATGCCCAGTGCGCCGATGAGGAGGAGGGCCTGGGGGGCGGGCCGTTTCACGCGTTCACCGTGGGCACCCTGGGCACGC
>CAYNLL010000729.1:0-1537 GCA_964398015.1 uncultured Opitutaceae bacterium
GCCGAAGTTCCAGGCGCCGGCCGGCACGCCCTCGACGCCGTCCTCCGGGACGACGACGTAGACCTCGGTCGGGTAGAGCCGGCCCGACGACGGCGTGGTCCGCGTGATGGAAGGGTGTCCACCGGGCCCGGCCGGGATGGCGGCGGTGATGCCGTTCCCGAAGAAGAGGAGCCGCGCGAGGTGGGCGCGCCCGAGCTTCGAGGGGTCGAGCGGCGACAAGGGGAGGCCGCGCATCACCGTCTGGAGCGTGTGTCCCCGGAGGCCGAGGTGAGTCCGGAGATCCACCTTCTCCTTGCCCTCGTCGTCCTTCCAGGGCTCGGGAGGAGCGGGTCCTCCGGGCGGCGGGCCGCGGACCGCCATCCCCTCGGGCGTGTACTTCGTCGCCTCGTGGTAGCGCACGGCGATCGACGGCGACTCGCTCACGGCCACGTCCCCGTTTCTCCCCCGATCGTAGACCACTCTCGCCGCGGCGTCTCCTTCGCCGCGCGTCGCGGGCTATATTCGCGGCCGGAGGCGACCATGACCCGCTCCGAGCTCCTCTGGATCGACCACGAGTCCGTGCCCGCGAGGTCGGGCGAGACGCTGACGATCGAGAACCCGGCGACCGAGGAGCCGATCGCGACCGTCCCCTCCATACCGGCAGTAGTCCACCCTTGAGATCCTACATTCGTGCCAATTAAGATCAAATCACCGATGGTCGAATTATCGCCGGCGCTTTGACCCGCGATAAACACCGATCCGCCGACGTGGTTCGTGCCGCCGTTGATCGAAATGATCTGATCGCCGGCGCGCGGCGGCGGAAAGGCTGACGGGTTCGAGACCGGCATTAGAGCGACTGACCTTCGACGGTGACGTAGCGCCAGACGCCCTCGCCCACCCGACTTACGCCGGCTTCGCTTGTCCGTAGCCGGGGCCTGTGGGAGCTCCCTGCCACCGGTTTCCCCAGACGCCGTATGACAACCGGCCTGGCCCGCCTCAGCACCCGTTCCCGGGGCTTCGTTACCCTCCTCGCTCTCTCCGCAGCGACTTTGGGCCTCTGCGTCCTCCTGAAGGACGCGTCGCACCTGGTCCGCCTCTTTGTCGGAGTCGTGGCGGGTCTCTTCGTACCGGCCCTAACCTACTTCCGAGGTTTCGCGGCTGTCACCGACCGGATCGTACGCACTGGGGCCACTTTTGTAAGCCTTCTGGCGTCATGGACAGCGACCTCCACCCTCGTCCTGTCCATCGGCAGCAGCCTAACGAGTAGGACGGCTTGGACGGTCCTCGCCGTCGTCGACCTCACGGCACTCCTCAGCTACCTCGTCCTCGCACCCCGAACTACCCGGTCGCTTACATGCCCACCCGAAGACCACTACTAACACCGGATCCGTCCCCATGGCGATCGTCCGCCGACCGCGCCCCGGGCGTCGCCATTCACTCGCCTCGGGCAATGACCGTCTCAGTTGTCATAACGACAGTAGGCCATCCTGACGTTGGGCGAGCCGTCCACAGCGCTCTCTCGCAGACACGACCCCCCCTGGAAGTAATAGTGGTCGAC
>CAYNLL010000730.1:0-1530 GCA_964398015.1 uncultured Opitutaceae bacterium
CCTTCGAGAAGCACGCCATCGAGTGCAGGATCAACGCCGAGGACCCTTCGCGCAACTTCGCGCCGTCACCGGGGACCATCGGCCTCTACTACCCGCCCGGCGGCCCCGGGGTCCGCATCGACAGCCACATCTACAGCGGCTACGTGATCCCCCCCTACTACGACTCGATGATCGGAAAGCTGATCTGCTTCGGCGCCACCCGGAAGATCGCGCTCGAGCGCTCCTACCGGGCCCTGAGCGAGTACCTGATCCGCGGGATAAAGACGACGATCCCCCTCCACAGGGCGATCATGGCGGACCCGCTGTTCATCGAGGGTAAGGCGACGACGGCGTACATGGAGGAGTTCCTCACCCGGACGACTCCCGAGCTCTTCACCTGAGGGCACCCGCCCGCTATCGGGACGGGCGCCGGAGGCAGAGGTCGCACCACTCGCCCATCACCCGCGAATCCGAAGCCCAGCCCGGCGCCGCCGCGGCAAAGGCCCGGGCGACCCCGCCAATCTCCGCCGCGAGGATGCCGCTCATTGCGAGGATCCCGCCAGGGGCGACCGACGCGGTCAGCGCAGCGGCGTGCGCCGCCAGGACGTCCGCCTGGATGTTGGCGGCGACGACATCGGCCAGGGGACCCGCGAGGCCCCCCGGAAGGCCGGCCACCGCA
This sequence comes from uncultured Opitutaceae bacterium, assembly GCA_964398015.1. Taxonomy (GTDB): domain Bacteria; phylum Verrucomicrobiota; class Verrucomicrobiia; order Opitutales; family Opitutaceae; genus Palsa-1447. The sequence goes on from CAYNLL010000730.1 coordinate 659, forward strand.
AAGCCGACGCGCCCGCCAAGCCCGTTGAGCGCGGCATTCTCGAGGCTGACTCGGATCGCCTCGGGGTCGTTGTCAAAGCCGCGGACGTCCCCGAAGCGCAGCAGCGCCGCCGAGAGCGCGAGGATGCCCGAGCCGCACCCGGCGTCCACCATCCGCAGGCCCCCCGCCGCGGGCGCCCCCCCCGGGAGCGCGGACGCGAACTCGACCATCCGCTCGATGCAGAGGCGCGTGGTCTCATGGTTGCCCGTGCCAAAGGCGAGTCCGGGGTCAAGCCAGAGCACCGCGTGGCCCTCGGGGAGGATAAACGTCCCCCTCTCCCAGACGGGAACCCAGTGCAGCGTGCCGAAGGTCCACGCCCGGAAATGCGCCTTGTAGCTGTTCTTCCAGTCCGCGTCGGGCAGCCTTCGCGCCATGGCCTCCCCCAGGGGGGCGGCCGGGAGGGAGGGGCGCAGCTCCACCCACCGCGCGTCGGCCTCGGCCTCGCCCTGGAATATCCCCACGATCCACGCGCGCCGGGCGATTGCGTCCTCGAGGAGCGTCCACCCCTCGCAGCCGGACTCGAGGAGCGCGAGCTCCGTCGGGCCTGCGGCCTCGGCGGGAATCTCGACCCTGGTCTCCCAGAGTTCCACGTTCAGGCTCTCCCCTGCCCAGCGCTCAGCCGGGCGATCACGGAGGGAAGCAACGCGTGTTCGGCCGCGTGCACCTTTGCGGCAAGCGCCTCAAGGGTGTCCCCGGCGTCGCGCCTCACGGGCGCCTGGTCGATGATCGGGCCCCCGTCGATCTCGGCGGTGACGTAGTGCACGGTGCAGCCCGTGACCCTGACCCCCCTCCGCCACGCCTGGCCGATCGCATCCAGCCCCGGAAAGCTCGGG
>CAYNLL010000731.1:0-1521 GCA_964398015.1 uncultured Opitutaceae bacterium
GGTCTTCGCGACGATGGGGAGCAATTTCGGCGATTTCGACAACGACGGCTACCTCGACTTCTACCTGGCAACTGGAGACCCCCTGCTGAGCACCCTGGTGCCGAATCGGATGTTCAAGAATGTCGGTGGGAAACGCTTCGCCGAAATCACCGGGTCGACGGGAACGGGGCACTTGCAGAAGGGTCATGGCGTGGCTTGCGGGGACTGGGACCGCAACGGCACAGTCGATCTCTTCGTCGAGATGGGTGGGGCGGTCAACGGCGACAAGTACCACAACATTCTGTTCCAGAACCCCGGCCAGGGGAATAACTGGCTTTCGGTGAAGCTCATCGGGAAAAAGACCAATCGGTCAGCGATCGGCGCTCGCATCAAGGCCCAAACCGCCGGATCACAGCCATTGACGGTCCACCGCCACGTGTCGAGCGGGAGTAGCTTCGGTGCCAACCCGCTGGAACAACACATTGGGCTGGGAAAGTCCGACCGAGTCGCGGTGCTCGAAATATACTGGCCCACAAGTGGGACGACCCAGGTGTTCCGGGACGTGCCGGTGAACCGCGGGATCGAGGTAACGGAATTCGCGACGGAGTACCGAACGCTCGACCGGAAACCGATCCCGCTCCCCCAATAGCCCACCCGGCTTCTCTGGCACCGCTGAGGAACGGCCCCCACGCAGTGCGTTCCAACCGGCCCGATCGCCATGGATCGTGGCCGGGTGTGCTGAACGCGATCGAGTCTCGTCGATTGCAATGGGCAAACGAACCGAACCCAGAACCTCGTGAACATCAGGAGTTGCTGAAATGACCTGGATCAAGAACATACCCGCTGAGCAGGCGGGGCCCGACTTGAAGCGAGTTTACGAGGCCATCTTTGCCTGGATGTCTTGGTGGCAAAGCAAATTCTCACGCCGGAGCGCATTGTTCCGGGCAAGGAAATGTTGGGGCCTATCGTGTCGATGCTGGTTGGGTTAATTAAATCCGCGGCTCCGAACCGGCTTTATGAGGAGCCTCCAGAGTATCGAGCGGAGGGTTCAAGTTCAAGTTAAAGTGTAAGTTCAAGTAATAGCTGACGCGCCCCCATGCTCGAAACCAAAAACCTCCGCGTAGCCTACGGTTCCATCGTCGCCGTTTGCGATCTCAGCATTTCCGTCCCTACAGGCGGCATCGTCACCCTCATCGGCGCCAATGGCGCGGGGAAATCCACCACCCTGCGCGCCATCTCCGGCATCCTGCGCGCTGCCTCGGGCGCCATCCTCTTCGAAGGCGAGGACATCACCCATCTGCCCCCTCACAAGATCGTCGAGCGCGGCCTCTGCCAGGTCCCCGAGGGCCGCATGATCTTCCCAAACCTCACCGTCCGCGAGAACCTCGAAATGGGCGCTTACCGCCGCCGCGACCGCAAAGCCTTCGGCAAGGACTTCGACTACATCTTCTCCATCTTCCCCCGGCTCAAAGAGCGCGAGCGCCAGGTCGCCGGCACGCTTTCCGGCGGCGAGCAGCAGATGCTCGCAATCGGCCGCGCCCT
>CAYNLL010000732.1:0-1518 GCA_964398015.1 uncultured Opitutaceae bacterium
GCTCGGTCACCAAGCGACAAATACTTGAAGGTGCGCGAAGTGGTTGCTGGAACCGAAGTTCCTGCTGCCTTCGCCTCTCAGATCCTGTCCGATCTCGTGCGCGCAGGTTTAGCGACGTCGCGAGCGGGCCGTGACGGCGGCTATCAGTTGAACCGAGAACCTGCGATGATCACGGCCCTTGAGATCGTCGAGGCCGCTGAAGGACCGCTCGCCGCGGAACGTTGCGCGCTGGGCGAAGGTCCGTGCCGTTGGGAGTCGGTGTGCCCGATGCACGAGACCTGGTTTGCCGCGACCCAAGCCGTGCGAGAACTGCTCGCAGGCACGACGCTGGCTGAGCTCGCCGACCGGGACCGCCGAATCTCCGGGGGTGAGTATTCACCTTCGGACTCGCATCGTCGAACGCCACTCCAGGTGTCGATCGCGGACGCGATTCACGTCGAACGCGGCTCGGACGCCGTGAGCCATGTGCTCCAAGCCAAGGAACTGGCATGGGGGGACGTGATCGCGCGAAGCGTTGCGGACTTTGTTGACGCTCCGACCGCTCTCGACATCGAGTGCGGCATCAGTGCCGCTCCACGCACGGCGAAGTCGGTGGCGCCATACGAATTTCAGGTTGTGTGGCGCGTGCGCAGTCCTCAACATGCCTTCCACGTCGAAGCGGACCTGAGCGTGACCTCCATTGACGACGATCGCTCCGAGGTCGCGATGAGCGCCACGTGGCACCAGGAGGGCGGCCACTTGAATGCCGACGACATCGAGCGACTGACGAATCGTGCGGTTCGTGCGTTTCTTCGCGGACTCGCGGGCGCCATCGAATCGTCCTCGTCTCAATCAACCACCTGACCTCGCGTTTGACCTAGGACGGCCGTCACGTCTCGCCTAGGGCGAGGTGGCGTCGCGCGAATGGGGCATCTGACCGACGGGCTTTCCTGAGGGCACACTCAGGAAATAGACAAAATGTAACTAACTAAACGTCTAGTTTCTCACTCAACGTTGAATCCCCAGATACCACATGAGGTCGTCGATGGTATAGCTCGAACTGACAGATGCGCAGGGCCAGAAGTGAAGCGCCTCGGCCTCGGGGCAGCGCTCACGGTCGTCGGCGGTGTCGCGCTCGTGGCACTCATCGCGTGGTTGCTGGTCCTCGCGTCGCCTCACCAGGCGGCGTTGTCGGCCAAGTCTGATGGGACGATCAACATCAACGGCACGACGTACAGGCACGTGACGCTCGATCTCGCTACGTATCCCGACTCGCTGTTCGGCGGCCGCGGCTCTGGTGGCGCGCACCCCGATTGGGTCAGCTTCTCGCACGACAACCTTGTCGTGCCGGCTAATAGCGCCGTCACCGTCACCTTGACGCAGTACGACACCGGCGGTAAGCCCAACAACCCCTTCTTCACCAAAGTCATCGGCACGGTTGGGGGGACCGAAACCGTCAATGGCACGGCGGTGAGTTCCGTGAAGGACGACGATCTGGCGCACACCTTCACGCTGCGCGAGATCGCCGGCAACGCCCCG
>CAYNLL010000733.1:0-1513 GCA_964398015.1 uncultured Opitutaceae bacterium
CCCAGGAGGGCGTTCATCAGGATGGACTTGCCGTGGTCGCCGAAGGGATGAGTGGCCGTCACGAAGCGGACGCGCCTCCTTTCGAGCTCTTCGTCCGGGAGGCCGATCGTCGCGACCTGCGGGTCGGTGAAGACGACGGTAAGGAGCAGGGACTCGTCGACCGGCTTGAGCCCCTTGACCCCCGCGCTGTGGCGCGCCGCCAGCTCGCCCTGCTGGATCGCAACATGGACGATCTCGTGCGGGCCGCAGCAGTCCCCCGCGGCGTAGATGTGCGGGACGCTCGTCTGCTGCCACGCGTTCGCAACGATGCGCCCGTCGGGCGCGGTCCTCACGCCTGCCGCCCCGAGCGCGAGCCGCGACGTGTCCGGCTCGCGGCCCAGCGCGTTGAGGAGGTGGTCCGCCCGGCGGCGCAGCGTCTTTCCCGCGTGCCGAAAGGTCACAGTCGCCTGGCCCCCTTCGCGGCTGATCCCCAGGATCGTCGTGCCGGTGAGGACCTCCATTCCCTCCTCCTCAAAGGACGTCCTGACGACCTGGGCGGCCTCCTCGGAGAAGTGCCTCAGGACGTGGCCGCTGCGCTGGATCAGGCACACACGGCTGCCGATCCTCCGGAGGAATTGCGCCAGCTCGCAGGCGACGATGCCCCCTCCGAGGACGACCACGCTGCGCGGCTTGAAATCGAGGTCCAGGACGTCGTCGCTGGTCCAGAACGGGGTGTCGGCGAGCCCCGGGAGCGGGGGGACGCTGGCCCTCGACCCCGTGCTGACAAGAAAATGGCGGCCCCGGATCCTCGTGCCGTCGTCCAGGGCGACCGTTCGCGGGTCCTCGAAGCGCGCGTGGCTGCGGATGAGGTCGAAGCCGCCCGCCTTCAGCTGGCCCGCGCGGTGATCGGCGAACTCAGCGATGATCCTCCGCTTCCTGGCGTGAAGGGCGCCCATATCGGCCGACGCCCCCCGCACGCGCAGGCCGAAGGCGCCCGCGCTGCGGGCGAGGTGCAGCACCTCGGCCGAGTAGATCAGGGTCTTCGAGGGCATGCACCCGCGAAGGATGCACAGGCCGCCCAGCCTGCGCGCGCCGTCGATCACGGCGACGCGCTTGCCAAGCCCCACCGCGACCCGCGCGGCGTTGAACCCGGCCGATCCCCCTCCGATGACAACAAGGTCGTAGGGTTTCATGGTCGCTCAGTGTCCCTTCCTGAGCAGCATGACATGGAGCGTCTTGAGCACGATCGAGGCGTCGAGCGTGAACGAGTAGTTGCGTATGTAGTAGAGGTCGTACTCGAGCTTTCTCATGGTGTCCTCGATGCCGGTGCCGTAGCGGTAGTTGACCTGGGCCCAGCCCGTGATTCCCGGCTTCACGAGGTGGCGGAAATTGTAGCTGGGAATCCGGCGCTCGTAGTCGGTCACCAGGCGATCCCATTCCGCGCGCGGCCCTATGAGGCTCATCTGGCCCCGCAGCACGTTCCAGAGCTGGGGCAGCTCGTCGAGGCGCGCCGCCCGGAGCACCCTGCCGACGG
>CAYNLL010000734.1:0-1511 GCA_964398015.1 uncultured Opitutaceae bacterium
CAGAAAAGGGAGACGTACTTGCTCGCCTCCACGGGGTCGAGCCCCGCCACGCTCCCCTGCCCCAGGAAATTGATGATCGAGCTCCCGATGGAGACCTCCCCGCCGACGTACATGAAGATCGCCAGGACGCCGAGGATCACGTGCGGGTGCTTCAGCGCTCCTGCGCCATGCTCGATCTTGCCCTCGCCCACATGCGGCAGGTGGGTGACGAAGAAGGCGGCCGCGAGGGCCAGGAAGACGACACAGAAGGCGATGTAGGGCACCTTGACGGACTCGGCGCCATGGGCCCCGGTCTTCGCGAAATACTGGAAGATGAGGTATCCCCCGATGAGCGGCCCCACGGTGGTTCCGACCGAATTGAAGGCCTGCGCCAGATTCAGTCGGCTCGACGCCGTGCGCTCCGGGCCGAGGATGGTCACATACGGGTTGGCGGCGATCTGCAGCATGGCGAACCCGAGGCCGACGACGAAGAGCCCCAGGAGGAACAGGGGGTAGGACAGGATGGTGGCAGCCGGCCAGAACAGGGCGCTGCCCGCCGCGGAGATGAGGAGCCCGATGACGACGCCGTTCTTGTAGCCGATGCGGGCGATCGGGTCGCCGGCCGTTGCGGAGATCAGGAAATAGATCAGGGCGCCGATGAAATACGCCCCGAAGAACGCAAACTGCACAAGCATCGCCTCGAAATAGTTCAGCGTGAAGGCCTCCTTGAAGCGCGGGATCAGGATGTCGTTGAAGACCGTCATGAACCCCCACATGAAGAAGAGCACGGTCATCACGGAGAACGGTCCGCGGTAGGATTGCGCGGGGCCGGCCGCCGGCTGCATTGTCTGTTCACTCGAGCCGCTGGAGGGTTGCACAGGGGTACGTTGTTGGGGCGGGTTTGATCGTGGGGAAGGGCTGGGGCGGACCCCGCGCGTGCGTACGGCGCACGCTGGGGGGCCGGCCGTCACGGTGGTAGCCGGAGCGGCGGCGCCTGTCCAGTTATCAGTGTCCGGGCCCAGGGGCAGGGAGAGGATTTGACTCGGCGCCATTGCCGCGGATTCTCCAGCGACGCAACTGCGCGCCACGGCCCCACGGAAATTGAGTGCTCCGCTTCGCGCCCGGGGCGCCGACTACCCCACATGAACCTCAAGACCCCGACGAAGAGACGAAACACGGCCGCGTTGGCCGCCGCGGCGCTGGCCCTTGCCGCCGCGCTTTGCGCCGGCGCGTCCCCGGCGCCCGTCCCCCCGCCGCTTGCCCTCTCGGGCGGCTGGCAGCTTCAGGACGCCGCGAAGGTGGCCGAGGGCGGCGGCGCCGTCTCCGCCACCGGCTACGCCGCCGCGGGCTGGTACAGGGCCACGGTCCCGGGCACCGTCCTGACCAGCCTGGTGGACGACGGGGTCTATCCGGAGCCGCTCTACGGAGAGAACAACAGGCCCGACAGGATCCCCGACAGTCTCTGCCGCACGTCGTATTGGTACCGCGCGGGCTTCTTGGTGCCCGAGGCTTACGCGGGCGAGCACGTCTGG
>CAYNLL010000735.1:0-1508 GCA_964398015.1 uncultured Opitutaceae bacterium
CGCCTGCGCCGTCCTCGCTGGGTGCCAGGGTCCCGCCGCGACGGGCCGCGAGCCGGGGGGCTACACCTATGTCGTGCCCTCCGCCAGGTCCGGCCCCGTCGGCCCCGCCCTGCTCAACGGCCTCCGCATCGGCATGGCGAGGAGCGAGGTCGTCTCGATCCTCGGGACGCCCGACAGCACAAGCGCCCAGGCCGACGTCGAGTACATGAGCTACTTCCTCGACGCCGAGTCCTGCGCCAGGAACGTGCCCTACACGGTGCGCCTTGTCGGCGGCAGGGTGGAGTCGTTCGGCAGCTTCGTCGACCTTCTCGACCTCACCTACCGGCCCGTCGGCGCGGCGGGCGCTGCCCCGGCGGCGCCCGCCGCGGCTTCGCTGGCGCAGGACATGGAGGGGCTCAGGGCGCTCAGGGTCCAGGGGGCGCTGACCGAGGGCGAGTTCGAGGCGGCCAAGGCGAGGCTCCTCGCCGGGCCCTGACCGGCCTTCTTTCGCGACGGGCTCAGTGCCTCGCGTGCGCCCGCTGCCCCTGGGGCTGTCCCACCGAGGCGAGCAGCTCGACGAACCAGGGCGTCTCGATGTCGAAGGGCTTGCCCCCCCTGATGCGCGAGAACTCGATCGCGCGAAGGACGTTGCCCCGGTCCTCGTCGTGCCCGATCACGCCCCCTTCGCGCCGGAGCGCGCACTCGACGGCGAGGTCCGTGCAGCCCTTGATGAGCCGCAGGTCGTCCGGATTGGCGGCGGCCGCGCGGGCGTAGTACCCGCTCTTCTGCACGAGGGTCTTCTCGGCCCCGATATTTTTCGAGAACTGGTCGGCGAACCACTTTCCGGGGTTCACCGCGTCGAGCTTCACGTGCCCGAACGCGTCGCGGGGCACCTCCTGGCCCTTCGCCGTCAGCTCGGCCACGATCTCCTCGACGCCGGCGCCCTCGGAGATGAAGAGGTTCACGTTGTCCTGGCGGTCCAGGATGGCCCTGAGGCGGAGCGCCTCCGCCGCAAGGTCGATCTGCATCTCCGGGATGTAGATGCCGTGGACGTCCACCTTCCCCCGCGCCAGCCCGATGGCCGGCACGAACTCCTGGCGGTCGAGAAGCCCGCGGTAGCGGGCGGCGGTCGCGGCGGTCAGCCATCCGCAGTTGCGGCCCATCACCTCGTGCACGATCAGCATCCGCGGGTTTGCGCCGTGCTCGGCGACGACGTTGGCGAAGAAGCGGGCGCCGTGCTCGGCGGCCGTCCAGGCGCCGAGGGACTGGCGGATGGGGTAGACGTCGTTGTCGATTGTCTTGGGCAGCCCTATGACGGTGAGGGCGTAGCCGTTCTTGGCCAGGAAGGCTGCGAGGTCGGCGGCCGCCGTGTTGGTGTCGTCCCCCCCGATGGTGTGCAGGACGTCGATGCCGTCGCTCACGAGCTGGTCGGCCGCGACCTGCTGCGGGTTCTGGCCTTCCTTGACGAGGCCCCGCTTCACGCAGTCCTTCACGTTGGTGAGCTTCACGCGGCTGTTGCCGATCGGGCT
>CAYNLL010000736.1:0-1500 GCA_964398015.1 uncultured Opitutaceae bacterium
GCAACTCCGGGGGCCCGCTGGTGACGGAGGACGGGCGCGTCGTGGGGATCACCTCGCGCGCCTACCTCGGCGCCAACAACCTCGGGTTCGCCATCCCCTCGGCGACCGCGAGGCGGATCGTCGCGGACCTGGTGCGCGACGGGGCGATCACACGCAGCTACATCGGGATCGTGCCGAAGGCCCTCCAGGACCTGGAGGGCTTCTACGACGTCGCCACCAACACGGGTGTCCTTGTGGACAGCGTGGAGGCGCAGTCGCCGGCCGCGGCCGCCGGACTCAGGGCGGGGGACATCATCCTGGCGATCAACGGGAAGAAGGTGGACGGGCGCTTTCCCGAGCAGCTGCCGCCGATCCAGAACCTGATCGCGAGCCAGCCCGTGGGAGCGGCGCTCGCCGTGACCTTCAAGCGCGCCTCCGCGGAGTCGACCGTCTCCGTGGTGACCGCGAGGCTCGAGAGCCAGGTGGGCGAGGAGTGGGTCTCCGAGACGCTGGGGATAGGCGTGCGCAAGGTCTCCGGCGCCTACGCCCGCTCCAACCAGCTGGCGGACGACACCGGCGTGCTCGTGATCGGGGTCCAGCGGGGGTTCCCGGCGGACGTCGCGGGCCTTGCGCGGGGTGATATCATCACGAAGATAAACCAGAGCCCCGTGACGTCGCTGGACGTGGTCAGGGCCGTCGACGCCGCGTACGCCGCGGCGCCCTCGCCCACGCTCTTTGAGATCCAGCGGGAGCGGCGCGTCTCGCTCGTGGTCCTCAAGCCATGAAACGCATCCTCACCCTCATGGCCGCGCTCTTGGTGGCGGCCGCCCGGTCCCGCGCCGCGGACCTGCCCGCCCTCTGGGCCGAGCGCGTCAAGTGCACCGTCGCCGTGGAGTACGTGACGGAGACGGAGCTGGAGCGCCGCCCGACCGTCGCCTACGGCACCGTCGTCGACGCCGAGGGGACGATCATCCTGCCGGCGTCCTCGATCGACCTGAGGATCGCCCCCGCCCAGATCAAGGACTTCAAGGTCTACCTGCCGGGCAACCCCGAGGGCACGCCCGCCGAGTACCTCGGGCGCGACGCGTTCACCGGCTGGCACTTCGTCAGGGCGGGCGCCGCCGCCAGGGACAAGATGGTCCCGGTCTCAGCGTTCGCTGCCCCCGCGGGATCGCGCGACTCGGACCTCGCCGACGAGGTCTGGGGGATCGGCCTGCGCAACAAGGACGAGGACTTCATGCCCTACCTTCTTCAGAGCCATGTCGCTCTGGTGCAGTCGCTTCCGCAGCGCACGGCCATATCCCAGCAGGAGGTCGCGGGGCCGGGCCTGCCGGTGTTCGACCGGGAGGGCCGGTTCATGGGCCTCGGGGTCAGCTCGTTCGGCCAGACGTTCCTGGAGTTCTCGGGCACGGAGCGCGGCGGCGCCCCCGTCATGCTTGTCAACCTCGAGGAGAGCAGCGCGTTCCTGGTCGCGAGCGAGGTGCTCCCCTACATCGGGAGGGTCCCCAAGAACGTCTCCGG